>CAZARW010000027.1:0-33575 GCA_964487645.1 uncultured Prolixibacteraceae bacterium | reverse complement strand
CAAAACCGATCCTGAAGTAAAAGAAAAAACTATCGAAAAAATGGACAGCATTTTGAGTGAAATCCGCAAGGATAACATAAGCTTTGCACAAGCTGCCAAACGTTTTTCGTTCGATAAAGACTCTCGTGTTAATGGTGGTAACGTTGTTCACCCCCAAACCCTGTCAACCCGTTTCGAAGTAAACGAACTGCCTCCTAACATTTCAAAAAAACTAACCAATATGAAAATTGGCGAAATATCTGATCCGTTTATTTCAATAAACGACAAACAGCGCGAAGCAGTAATCATTGTTAAACTCATAGATAAAATCGATGCCCATAAAGCAACACTTGAACTCGATTATCCAATGATTAGCGATTTATACCTGAACAAAAAATACGAAGAAACAATATCGGACTGGATAAGCAAACGCCAATCGAAAAGCTACATCAGAATTGATGAAACCTATCAAAATTGTAATTTTGAATTCGGCAATTGGATTAAATAATGTAATTTTATGAGCATTAAAAAGTACGGTTGTCCAACTGAATGCAACATCAACAACAAAGACACAAAAATGAAGACAACGCTTATACAAAAAAGCATGTTTCATTACATAACCAAATAAATTAGTACCAATGAACAACGTAGGAGACAAAGAAGCAATTGATGCCCTTAATAAAAAATACAAGCAACTTAATGATGAAATTGGTAAAGCCGTATACGGCCAAAATGAAATAATAAAACAAGTTCTTATTTCGATTTTAAGCCAGGGACATTGTTTACTTGTTGGCGTACCCGGGCTTGCCAAAACTCTATTGGTAAATACAATAGCTAAAGTATTGGGACTAAAATACAGCCGAATTCAATTTACTCCTGACCTTATGCCCTCCGACATAATTGGCACCGAAATACTCGATCAGAATAAAGAATTCAAATTTATTAAAGGACCTGTTTTTGCCAACATTATTCTGGCCGACGAAATAAACCGCACACCACCCAAAACTCAATCGGCACTACTCGAAGCAATGCAAGAAAAATCGGTTACTTCGGCCGGACACCATTTTAAACTCGAAGAGCCATTTTTTGTTCTTGCAACACAAAACCCCATCGAACAAGAAGGGACTTACCCATTGCCTGAAGCACAACTCGACCGTTTTATGTTTTCACTTTGGCTCGATTATCCGTTGTTTGATGATGAATTAACAATTGTAAAAAATACAACTTCGCAGTATAAAGCCCAACTGAATAAAATACTCACGCAACAAGAAATAATTGATTTTCAACAAATAATCAGAAAAATTCCAATAAACGATAATGTTCTGAAATATGCTGTAACCCTTGCGTCGAAAACTCGCCCCGAAAGCGAATTGGCTCCCGAAATAACAAAAAACTATCTGAAATGGGGCGCTGGGCCACGTGCTTCGCAATACCTGGTGGTTGGTGCTAAAACACATGCAGCTCTTCACGGAAAATACTCACCCGATATCGAAGATGTTAAAGCTGTTGCAGTTTCAATACTCCGACACCGCATTATTAAAAACTATAAAGCCGAAGCCGAAAATATTTCAATCGAAAACATTATCGATCAACTTTTATAAATTAATGCAAACAAGACAATATCCATATCATAAAATCAGCCTGACACATATCGTCAGGCTTCTTTTATTGGTTTTTATTGTCGGAATATCAACAAACACAATCGAAGCACAAAACCGAAACAAGAAAAAAATTGACATTAATCACGCCAATTCATTGCGCTCGGGAAAATCAATCGGGAAAGATGTACAAAGACTTATTGGTGATGTTAAACTCACACACGAAAATATAATTCTAATTTGCGACAGTGCATGGTCGTATTCTACTTCAAACTCAGTCGATGCATTTGGTAATGTCCATATTATTAGTAACGACACAGTGAACTTATGGGCACAATTTATTAACTATAGCGGAAACACTCAGTTTGCAAAAGCACGTAAAAATGTTACTCTAAAAGATCCTACAATTACGTTAACTACCGACTCGCTCGACTTTAATATGGAAACCGAAATTGGTTATTACAACTACGGAGCAACAATTATTGACAGCGCAAACACTCTCAAAAGCATTATGGGGCGGTATTATACCCGTCAAAATCGCATGGTTTTTACCGATAATGTAAAACTGAAAAACGAAAACTATACAATGCAAACCGATACTATGCAATATTTTACAAATACCGAAATTGCTAAATTTTCGGGCAAAACAAATATTGTGAGTAACGAAACTTCAATTTACTCGACAGGTGGATGGTTTAACACAAAAACCAACGAAACCGAACTCAATAAAAATTCAACAATAAAACGAAGAAATACACAAATACAAGCCGATTACTTGTTTTACAACGACGATATCGGGTTTGGAAATGCATACGGAAACGTAATTATTAACGATTACGAAAACAAAATGATTGTTACCGGCAAAAAAGCAAATTACGACGACTTTGAACAATTCTCAACAGTTACCGATTCGGCAGTGTGGATACAATACTACGAAGGCGACTCACTTTTTTTACATGCCGACACACTACTTACAATTCCCGACACAAGCGCTACCGATGCCAAAATGCTCATTGCATACAACAATGTACGTTTTTATCGAAACGACCTGCAAGGTGTTTCCGATTCTCTAATTTACTTTACTAAAGACTCAACAATTCAACTGTTTAACGACCCGGTTGTGTGGTCGATGGAAAACCAGCTTACTGCTGAGTTTATTCAGTTCGAAAATAAATCGAACGCTCCAAACCAGGTATATCTTAACAATAATTCGTTTATTATTCAAGAAGTTGACTCTACAAAATACAACCAAATAAAAGGGAAAAATATGGTTGGTTTTATCAGAGGAAACCATTTATACCGAATTGATGTTAACGGCAACGGACAGTCGATATACTACCCTGCCGACGAAAACAGCTACATAGGAATTAATAAAGCCGAAAGCAGCAATATTATTATATACTTACAGGAAAATCAAATAAACCGAATAACTTTTGTTGGATCACCTGTTGGGAATTTAAACCCCATGCTCGAAATTATACCTGAACAAACAAAACTTGAAGGTTTTAATTGGAGAAAAACCGAAAGGCCAACAAACCGATACGATATATTCGACCAAGACAACAACGAAGCTATGCCCGAAAAACTCCCCGAATCGAACATTCTGCATAAACTCCCCGATGTTGACCAATCAAAAAAAGAATTAGACGAAAAATGGAACGAAAACTTAAACAAGAACGTTTCTATTGAAGAGAATACTCCGTAAACCATTTTAAATAAGCAAAAGCTCAAAAAGTTTCATATAAAAAGTTTAAAATATTACCTCCCCTCTGAATCAATTTTTCATCCCTTTTCATTTTTTAATACTCTCCAAAAAAATTATTTTTACATCCCTCCCGGTGCAACTCAAAATTGATGTTTACACAATATCCTGAATTGCCCATTGCTGAATAATCATCAAATGAAAAAAGTTATACAAGCAAATTACATTTAACCAAATAATTAATCATAACAAATCAAACATGTACTTTAGAAAAATTATTTTAACATCGTTGCTCCTTTCAGTTACGTTTATTTTATCGACAAAAACCTTTGCACAAGATCCAAACTTTTATATCTATTTATGTTTTGGACAATCAAATATGGAGGGTCAAGGTCCTATTGAAACCGAGGATAAAACAGTTGACAAACGTTTTAAGGTTTTATCGGCTGTAAATTGCAGTAACCTAAACCGCACCAAGGGCGAGTGGTATACCGCTACACCTCCACTTACCCGCTGCTACACAAAACTATCGCCTGCCGATTATTTTGGACGCACTATGGTTGCCAACCTCCCCGACAGCATTCAGGTAGGAATTATTAATGTTTCGGTTGCCGGATGTAAAATCGAATTGTTTGATAAAGACAATTACGAAACCTATGCAGCGAGTGTCGAATCGTGGATGAAAAATATAATAAACGAATACAATGGTAATCCTTACGGACACCTTGTTGATATGGCTAAAATTGCACAACAAGATGGTGTTATTAAAGGAATTCTTATGCATCAGGGCGAATCGAACACCGGCGATCAGCAATGGCCACAAAAAGTTAAAAAAGTTTACGATGATTTATTAACCGATTTATCATTATCAGCCTCCGAAGTACCATTTTTACTTGGCGAAATGCTTCCGGGCGGTGTGTGCCAAAGTCATAATTCAATCGTTCATAAGGTGCCCGATGTTATATCGACGGCCCATGTAGTTGAGGCTCCTGAAAATACAGGTGCTCTAAACGATGGAATGAATGTACATTTCTCAAGTGAAGGCTATCGCCAATTAGGCATTAACTATGCCAACACCTTACTCACATTGATGGACATCGACTACAACAATGAAGAAGAAGAGGAAGAAGAAGAAGAGGAGGAAGAACCAAACAACATCAATTTTGAGAATTTAAACCAAGGTTTTATTGTAAATCAAAACCATCCCAACCCGTTTAGCAATTCTACTTTAATAAGCTTCAATATTTCCGAAACATCGCATGTTTCAATAATAATACACAATAGCCGGGGTGAAATCATTGCACAACCGGCCAATAGAATTTTTACAAACGGAAAACACTCTGTTCAATTTAATGCCAATAACTATCCCAACGGCGTTTACTATTACACAGTAAAAACCGAAAAATTTATCGAAACAAAAAAAATGATTCTAATCCGTCGATAGTAAATTATTTGATTAAATAGCCTGGTACAACAGCTATAAAAACAAAAAAACTGCTCAAAATGAGCAGTTTTTTTTTCGATATTTTAGAAATAAAAAAAACAAGCAGTACGAATTAGTTTCCACTGTTCATCGATATAATGAACTCTTCATTTGTTGCTGTTTTTATCATTCGGTCTCGCAAAAATCCCATAGCCTCGGTAGCATTCATATCGGCCAAATAATTCCGTAAAATCCAAATTTTATCAAGCATATTTTTATTAAGCAGCAAATCTTCGCGTCGAGTACTCGACAGAGTAACATCTACGGCAGGGAATATTCTTCGGTTCGAAAGTTTACGATCAAGCTGCAACTCCATGTTTCCGGTACCTTTAAACTCTTCAAAAATCACTTCGTCCATTTTTGATCCGGTTTCGGTTAAAGCAGTTGCCAATATTGTAAGCGATCCACCTTCTTCGATATTACGAGCTGCACCAAAAAAACGTTTCGGCTTATGCAATGCATTTGCATCAACCCCACCCGACAATACTTTACCCGATGCAGGCTGAACAGTATTATAAGCACGAGCCAATCGAGTAATTGAATCAAGCAAAATAACCACATCGTGGCCACATTCGGTTAAACGCTTGGCTTTTTCGAGAACAATGTTTGCAACACGCACATGCCTGTCGGCCGGTTCATCAAAAGTTGACGAAACAACTTCGGCATTTACGCTACGAGCCATATCGGTAACTTCTTCGGGGCGCTCATCAATAAGCAATACAATCATATATACTTCGGGATGATTTGCTGCTATTGCATTGGCAATATCTTTTAACAATACAGTTTTACCTGTTTTGGGTTGGGCAACAATTAATCCCCGCTGGCCTTTTCCTATAGGAGCAAACAAATCAACAATACGTGTCGATAAAGTTCCTCCCTTACTTGTAATGTTGAATTTTTCTTCGGGAAACAAAGGAGTTAAATGATCAAAAGGTACACGATCGCGAACAAATTCGGGTGTACGCCCATTAATTTCGAGAACCTTAATAAGCGGGAAATATTTTTCTCCTTCTTTGGGTGGACGAATTGTTCCTTTAACTGTATCGCCGGTTTTAAGCCCAAACAATTTTATTTGCGACTGCGAAACATAAATATCATCAGGCGAATTCAGATAATTGTAATCCGACGAACGTAAAAAACCATAACCATCCTGCATCATCTCAAGAACACCTGTGTTGGTGATTAACCCGTCAAAATCAAAAACGGTTTTGTCTTGATTTCCGTTTTGTCTGAAATTACGCTTTGACTGATTATCGTTGCTTCGATCATTTTTATCGTATGAGCGATTATCCTGTCCGTTATTATTGCGTACAAACGACTTATCGCGCGAATCTTGTTTACGGTTATCTTTCGATTGATTGTCGGTTTGTTGTGATCTGTTGCTCTGATTGTTTTGAACCGGTTTATTCTGTGATACTGGTTTATTTTGAGAGTTAGGTGTATTTTGAGGAGTTGCCTGATTCTGAGCTTTATTTTTTTGAACCTGGGGTTTTGTCTTTTGTTGTTGGTTTTCTTTTCGAAGAGTAGGGTTTTGATTCTCTTTTTTCGAATCGGTATCCTTTGCTGTGCTTTTAACAACACCCCTTTCGGTAGGTTTCACTATATGAGGACGAACATTTTTTTCGTTTGTTTTTTCACTCGCAGTGCTGCTTGCAGGCTTTGAAACCTGTTTTTTATCGCTCACACGAGTGCGCATTTGTTGTTTTTGAGCACTTGCCGCTGAGCTTTTTTTATCTTCGGCAGGTTTTGCTTTAGTATCCTTTTTTTCGATTTTCAACTTGCCTTCAGAGGCAAGTATTGCCTGTGTGTCAAGTATTTTATAAATAAGGTCTTGTTTCTTAAGTTTTTCGAATTTCTTAATATTCAATTCCTGTGCTATAACGCGCAAATCAGGAACTAACTTTTTGTTAAGTTCTAAAATATCGTACATATTATTGTTTTTTAGATCCCACTATAAGGGCCAATTGAAATTAAAATGTTTGCTTGATTAAAGTAATTAGGAAATGTAGTCGTGTATGTTTTACAAACTTCGTAAATTACACTGCAATAATACATCATAATCAAATAATAAGCAAAAACTAGCTCTTTTTTTTTCGTTAAAGCCTCGCTTTTTTAATTTAAATCTTATAATCTACGTTAATTTTTCAAAAAGCAATCAATGCATAATTGTATGGGTATTCAATTTGTTTAACTTTGCACATTCATTAAACGTATAAAATATGAATATTTCAGCAAACAAAATGGTAACTGTAAGTTACACTTTACGCTCAAACAATAAAGAGGGCGATATTATTGAACAAACTTCACCCGAAAACCCGTTGCAATTTGTTTATGGTGCAGGTTATATGCTCCCAATGTTCGAAACAAATCTGGCAGGTCTTAACACAGGTGATGATTTCGAAATGTCGTTAAAAGCCAACGAAGCATATGGAGAAATTGATCCCAATGCTATTGTCGACCTCGATAAAAATATGTTTATGGTTGATGGCCAATTTGATTCAGAACGTTTTGTTATAGGAACTATGGTACCTATGCAAACCAGCGATGGACAACGGCTTAATGGAATAATAAATAATATTGACGAAAATACCATTACCATGAATTTTAACCATCCCCTTGCCGGACGCGATCTTCACTTTACAGGCAACGTAATCGAAGTACGTGATGCCACTCCCGAAGAATTAAATCCATCGGCAGGATGTGGTTGTGGTTCGGGTGGATGTGATGACAGCGACTGCTCTTCGGACGATTGTGGCTCGGGATGCAACTGTTAATGATCAAATTGAAAAAACGATGAACTCTTTTGGCCAACTTTTTAAATTAACCACTTACGGCGAATCGCACGGAGTTGGTATTGGCGGTGTAATTGATGGTTGCCCTGCAGGTTTAAAAATCGATATCGATTTTATTCAAACTGAGCTTAACAGACGAAAACCGGGGCAATCAAAAATTACAACTCAACGAAACGAAACCGATACGGTTGAATTTTTTTCGGGTATTTTCGAAGGAAAAACCACCGGTACACCCATTGGTTTTTTGGTCAAAAATAAAGATCATCACTCATCAGACTACAACGATTTAAAAGATGTTTTCAGGCCATCGCATGCCGATTATACTTACGCTCAAAAATACGGAGTTCGCGACCATCGTGGAGGTGGCCGCTCATCGGCACGCGAAACCATAGCTCGTGTTGTTGGCGGTGCTGTTGCTAAACAGTTGTTGGCCAGTAAAGGCATATCCATACAAGCATACGTGCATAGTGTTTCGAATATTGAAGTTGATATTCCTTACAATCAGTTAGATTTATCGCTAACCGAAACAAACATTGTTCGTTGTCCACATCCCGACATAGCCGAAAAAATGATTGACCGCATTGAAGAAGCCGGACGTAACCACGATACTGTTGGCGGTACTATAGCTTGCATAATTAAAGGAGTGCCGGCTGGATGGGGATCTCCAGTGTTTAATAAACTACACGCCGATTTAGGATTTGCAATGTTGGGAATTAATGCCGTAAAAGGGTTTGAATACGGTTCGGGGTTCGAAGGTACTAAGCTAAACGGAAGTGAGCACAACGATATTTTTGTTACCCAAAACGGAAAAGTAAAAACCCTCACAAACAATTCGGGTGGTATACAGGGAGGTATTTCAAACGGTGAAGAGATTTATTGTAAAGTTGCCTTTAAACCTATTGCCACTTTATTAAAAGAGCAAAAAACAATCGATAAAAATCTGAATAATACTTCAATCAATCCCAAAGGACGTCACGATCCGTGTGTTTTGCCTCGTGCGGTTCCAATTGTTGAAAGTATGGCTGCATTGGTTTTAGCCGATCATTTTTTACAGAGTTCAATTTCAAAACTCTAAAATCCTGAAGTTTATTTTTTATTAAGCTGTCATTTCTTCAATTTTAGACAGACGCTGTGCTAAAGGAGGGTGCGAATAATTAAAATACACATATAAAGGATGTGGTGTTAAGTTGCTTAAATTATTCATTGCCAGCTTTTTTAATGCCGAACTAAGCTCCTTGCCCAGTCCATGTTGTGCTGCAAAAGCATCGGCCTGATATTCATTCTTTCGCGATAAAACATTCATTGCAATACCAAGAAAAAATGAGAGTGGGCTATAAAGAATTGTAAATGCAACAAGGCCTACATAAAATTTTGGCTCATCAACCCCTAATGCCCCCGATAAATACGGGCTCGACACAAACAATGAAAAAACAAAAAGCATGAGGCCGGTTTGTGCAATTCCGGCAACTAATCCGCTTATAATATGCTTCTTTTTGTAATGGCCCATTTCGTGTGCCAACACAGCAACAATTTCATCAACAGTCATTTCATCAATAAGCGTATCGTACAAAACAATGCGTTTTTTCGATCCTAAACCCGTAAAATAAGCATTGGCTTTTGACGAGCGTTTCGAACCATCAATTACATAAATGTTTTTTAATGAGAAACCAACCTTATATGCAAATTTTTCAATAGCCTGCTTCAATTCTCCATCAGCAAGAGGAGTTTGTTTATTAAACAATGGAACAATGATACTAGAATAAAACATGCTAAAAAAAACCGAGAAAAATGTAATGGCTCCCCATGCTACAATCCAAAACCACTTTCCGGTAACGCTCCACAGCCAAACAATCAAAAGCAACAATCCACCTCCTACTAAAGCACTTATCAGCCAGCCTTTAATTTTATCAATGATAAATAAGCCTGGGCTTGTTTTATTGAAACCAAAGCGCTGTTCAAGCACAAATGTATCGTATACTTCAAATGGAGTATTGAGAATATCGGCAGCAAAACCAATTATGGCAAAGTACAGCACCGTTTGCAACAAAATATTGTTGCTTATCCCGGTTACAATAGTATCGATATAGGCAAAGCCCGACAAAAAAAGCATAAGCAATATCAATAAAAACGAGAACGATGATGAATATATGCCAAAGATATAATTGGCTTTTTTGTAAAGCTGCGACTTCCGGTATTTATGTATATTATAAATGCCTTTTACCTGCTGAGGTATATCACATGTCCGGGTCTGAGTATTTATATAATCGAGGTATTGCTCAAAAATAAAATCCAATACAATAATTGCTACAATGATGTAAAAATAAATTTCTTCCATTGAACTCTGTTAAGCTTTATTATTTCGATCGTAAATTAAATCTCCAGGGGTTTGCTTAAATATTTTGTTAATAATTTTATTGAAAACATAATAGTTAACAACAGCCAAAACAACAATCGAAATCAAGGTGTAGCCATTCATCAAATCGAAATAAAGATTTTTTTCAACTTCGAAAGGAGATAACACATCAATAAGGAAATATATGAGACCGGCATAACCTAATATTGCCGAAAAAATTAGTGCAAAAAACAATGGCAACAATACATATATATACATCATTCCCACATATATACGTTTAATATCGATACCAAAAGCTTTAAATGTTCCAATATTCATTTTGATTTTATTGAGGTGAGTGCTCAATATATTCGATAAAAATATATTAATCATAAGCACACTAAAACCAATAAGTATTATCGACATAATTGTAGTAAGCTTACTAACAAAATTGTAGTTTTTCATTTGCTCAATTTTTGCCATTTCAATTTGGATGCCCGAGTCTTCGGCAAATTGTTCAGCAAATCGGTCAACCTGGCTTAAATCGTTAAAATTGATTGCAATATAATCGAATCGCCTCCCGGGGCGGTTATTCAGATTTGGATAATAACTCTGAAAAAACTGATGATCCTTTACCTTTTTTGCTTGCATAAATGATTGCAATTCTTCAGAATTATACATTTGAGTATATAACTCATCAATATCCGACAATTGCACATATTCCGAACCGTAAAACGAAAATTGAATGATTAGTGTAGGCTGATAAGCATATCGGTGTGTATACACATCAAGCATTTCAATTTGCATTATTCCTCCTTCGGCCGTATATCTTTCGACAAAAGCATTGCAGGTTTCGCGCAAGTCATCAATATTTGAACTGTCGGTAACCATGTATGCATATAAGCTTCCATTATCTTTATACAAAAAGTTATCGCCTAATGTACTTATGTTGTTATAAAAGTGTTGAGTTGCAATAAAGTCAACCCGATCGCCGGGCAGCTTATCAACAATTGCTTTAATAGGAATAGGAATAAGCCTTCCATCACGATGCCTACGATATATAAATGCCGGATTTGGTGAACATTCAAGTTTTTCGATAAAACTTCGGGTTACAATAATTGCAATATCGTTTTCATCAATAAACTTCTCTCCCTTTGCATTATTCACTTCCTCGTCTACAATAACATCAACCAGGGGATCGTCAAAAGGTATTGAGCGCCCATCAATTCCTCGATTAGGGCTCTCGGGCATATCGCCTGTAAAATACGATGTCCACTTATTGTAACCTACTATTGTATCGTAATTATACAGGTTTTTTAACGAGTCAACATTATAGTTATCAATAATTCGGTATGCACCACGGTTGTTTCCAATTGCAGCATCAATTGATCGTACAAAGGGATCGTCCATTTTTTGTTTCAGGTAACTTAAACTTCCGCTCGAAAATCCGATAGCCAAAAAAGTAAATAACAAAATTGTTACTATAAGCCAAAAGTGTTTATTCCGTTGGCCAAGCAATTCTTTAGTTTCGTTACGATAAAACAAATGTTTAAAATCGTGTGGTATTGTTTTAAAAGGAATCCAGTGTTGTTTAAGTTTATATTTTGCGGTAAGAGTATATTTTACATTAAGCCAGTCCCATGCAATGCATACCTTATAAAACAATTTTGGAATAACATTTTTAAATGAAAAATACACCGATTTATAAATATTCGAATCGTCGTCGGCATTAATAATTTGTTTTTTAACCGGTTTCGAGATGTATTGTTTTATTTTCTCATTAAAAAAACGCACACTTCGATGAGTCAGTCCGCTAAAAAATGGAGCAATCGAAAAGAACAACCATGGAATAAAGCCAATTATTGCAGCAAATGGAGAACTTTCACTCCCCAATTCTTGCATCTCGATAGTATTTGAAGTACCGGTTTTTTTATCGCGATGTCCCTCAACAGCTGTTTTAAATTTTAAATCCTGAATTGTCTGGATAACATCGTTAATTTTTATATCGGCTTTTTTAATTTCGCCATATGAAAATTGTTTGATGTTATCTCCAATTTCCATATTAAAAATTTCTTTTTCCTTAAACTGTTTTTTCAGCCATAAATTAAATTCTTTTTTTTCGTCGTTACTTACCTCCATGTCATCGGATGTAATTCGCAACTGATGCTCTAAAAGTTTAGCTTTAATTTCCTGATAAAATTCTTCGTCAACTTTTTTATCGGTAAGATGCATCAATATACGCACAAAGCTTTCGGTATCAGAATTCAACAACATTTCAATTTCCTGCTGAATTTGCTGTTGCTTTGATTTTGATTCATTCCATTTTATTTCGTCCCGATTATAAATAAAATGTGGATCGATGGTTGATATTCCGTTCTCACGTTTTGATAAAACAATAATACAATCGGCAAAATCGAGCGAAAGCGGAATATTATGCGATACAATAATAGCACTTACATTGTCGCGTTTATTTGCAATAAAATCACGAATAAAGTGCATCAATTTAACCGAATTAAAATGGTCGAGGTTACCGGTTGGTTCGTCGCCAAAAAGAACAGTAAAATCGGGATTTATAGCGCGGGCAAATGCGAGTCGTTGACGTTCGCCTCCCGAAAACTCAAAGGGTTTTTTCTCATACGAAAGGCTTGTTACACTGAGGTTTTTCACTAAACTCTCGATGGCATTAAAATATGCTTCCGATTCGGGTTTGTTTTGGATAAGCTCAGTAAGTCCAACATTCTCGAGTGCCGAAAAATTGGGCATTAGGTTTGTACTCTGAAAAATAAAACTATAATAAAGCATCCGAATATTATAGCGCTCGGGTTCTTGATTTTCGCCCCACAAATTGGCTAAATCAAAGGCATCGGTATCGTTTGGATAAAATTTTATTGATGAACTTTCGCTGTTTACCGTTTGTGTCATCAATCCAAGGGTTTCGAGCAATGTACTTTTGCCCGAACCAGAGGGTCCTAACAGAACGGTAATTTTCCGTTTAGGAATAATGATATTGTTTGCTTCGAGAACCGGTTGATTTTCGACGTAAGCACACGAAAGCTTTTCAATATTAAAAAGCACTTTTCCTTTATCAACAACTGTGTTTTCTGACTGTTCCGACATTAATCCTTTATTTAATTCAGATGATCTCCATAGAGATGTTCAATAATATCTACTTCGCCCTCAAGCTCAATTTGATGTGGAAAAATTCGTGCATCAATCCAATAATGTTTCACTCCCGACCCTGTTCCCATCGGTATACGGAATGTTGCATTGAAGTTGTTGTACTCTTTATTAAACTGCTTAAAATGTGTGCTAAAACGATCTCTTATCGCTTCATCTTCTTCACTCATTCCATTAGTCAGCAAATAAAGGTATTCGTAAAATATTGTCCATCTATGATCATCGAAAAAATCATCGGTTAATACGTTTTGACCTTCAAAAATACTTTGAATATGACCTTTGGTTATACACCAGTCAATTAAATACTCGTACAGCATTAAATCAGGAAATACAATTGGGTTTGATACATCTTGCAGCAAAATGTCCTTATATTTTTCTTTGCCACCCCAACCGGTAAGAATTGCCGATAAAGTATACAAACTCAATGTATCGATAGCCTCGTTATGGCTCGGGAAGTACCCCAAAATATCAACAAGAATTTCGCCCCAGCTATAAATAATAAACGACCGGGACTCGTTGGCCGAAAGCGATAAGTCGTCGGTTGGAATCAAGCGCTCAAGCGAACGTTTAATTTTAAAAATATCCTCGTGCGACATAAGCAGAACATCTTGATAAATCGGATTTTTTACTCCATTTTCGAAACGATTTGTGTAGCCAATTTCGTACAATTGTCCGTTTTTCTGAAATACAATATCGAGTTTATCTGATGAAATATTTTGATTTTCGAGTTGTTTAATAAATGTACCCAACCCCTTAGCATTTTCGCGGGTTATCTTACCATTCAGGTATTCCGAAATATTCTCGAGTTGATTATTCACAACATCGTTAGTCATTAATATCGCATCGCTAATATCGTTAACCAAAATATTTGGATGAATCCGGCCTCCATCGGGAGCTTTTTTAAAATATCCGGTAATTCCGGCTCCCTGAACAGTTTTAAACTCGTTGCCTTTTCGTTCAACCACCGAACTTTCAGTAAAACCATTAATTCCGTTAAGGCGGGTAATTACTGACTTGGCAATTAAACCTTCAACTTGTGTCCTAAAGTCGTCGTAAGCCGGTTTATCGTCGACAGTTACCTGATGTTGCACTTGATAGGCAATCAGATTAACATTTTTCTTAGCCATTAAGTCAATTAATTCTTGTTGGCTTACATTCGACGGATCATCAAGTTCCTGACCATTGGTATCAACAAATTTTGATCGTGCATGATTCCCTGCATCACCAATTAAAATCATAAAATTTGATTCGCCTGCCGGAGGATTGAAGCGCATAATTGCATTTTTCATTCCATAATACATTGCCTCATGAACATCGGTATTAAACCGGTTAAATGTAGGACTCATAAAGCGGTTAAAGAAATTATTCATCAAATTCCAATTCGATGTCAAATCGCGTGTATCGTGCGTTAAATTATTTCCTTCGATAGCATCACGATAAAGCATTATGCCAAAACGATAGCTGTTTTGCCCTCTCGACAAATCTTTACGCATTGTTGTTGTAATTGCATCTTGAATTGCTTTAGAATACGGGATCATGCTGCTGGTTGCATCAACCACAAACATGATATTGATATGCCGTAACGAAGCCGACATTGAATCGATTACGTGTTTCATTTTCGCAAATTCGCGACTCGAAATTGTTTTACCATCGGCTGAATGCAAATCACCAATTACGCCTACCTGTGCCATTCCGTTATAGACATCAAGTACCGGAAAACGATCAACTTCGCCAATATCGCGTTTACTATAATAATTCGAAGGTTCTTGGAAAATGGTTGTTCCTCCGTTTTTCTGAGTAGTAATTTTTGCTCGTACACCTTTATTTTTCCGCTCATTAACAGCGTTGTCGTCCCAGTTCATTTCAAATGCAAGTCGGTGATTCCATGCTGTAGTTTGTGACTTTAACACCCAACCTTTAATGTATTGAGCATCACGTTGCACATCAACAATATCCGGAACATCTGACAATAAATAAGCAGTTTCGGTTTCTTTAAAAACATAGTTAATTTGGTAAACCAGAGCTGAACTTATCGAATCGGATGGATTACACCTTGGGTTTGAATAAATTTCGGGAACACGAATATTCCGGTTATTGCCTGTTATAATATTCAAAACCATGGCTTTTTTATTGAAAATACCATCTTTGAATTCAGGTAAATTCACATCCCGGGTTTTCAACGATGTGCGCCACAACAGCATTTTATCTTTAGGTACCCACACGGCATTTGACGATGCTCCATCTTTTAAACCTCCACGAAAATCAACATCATCGTAATTAACGATTTTTACTGAGGTTGGACTCTCCTCTACCACGTACAAAGCCTCCATAAAATCGAGTTTACGACCGGTAGCATTTGCACATGCCCGATCACTATATACCGGGTTGGACGGACGATCGGAAAATACAACCCACAAGTCACCTTCTTTATTGGATGCTCCCGAGATATTTGCCGATGCATTATCCATGGGCATCATATATTTTCCCGGTGTTCGCAAAACACTGTGCTGTGCCGAAACTTTTTGAACTGAAATTATAATACTCAGTGAAACGAATATCAAGAATATTTTTCTCATAATTAATCTTTTTTTTTCCTAACCACTATTTCCCTAAATGCTTTTTTTAACAAAATTCAGCTTAACGTTATGTCAAATATACACTTTACATACTAATTAAAGCATTTTGATTTTATTTTCTCTTTAACTATCGAGAAAAAAATATACAGTTTTTATTTAAATCATAAAATTATTATTTATTTGGAATTTTAGAAATTTACACCCTAAAAAGTTCAAGTTTATTTGTAAAA
The DNA here is from genome assembly GCA_964487645.1 of uncultured Prolixibacteraceae bacterium. Lineage (GTDB taxonomy): Bacteria > Bacteroidota > Bacteroidia > Bacteroidales > Prolixibacteraceae > Roseimarinus. The sequence continues at coordinate 17,706 of CAZARW010000027.1, read as the reverse complement.
TAAATCAACTCTTTTAATGTAATCAATTTATATGCCAAAATATATATAATCAAATATAACCCTAAAATAGAAAAAATGAAAATTCGTTACATTTCATCCGATAAAAAGTAATGATTAAAATTGGAATATAATGTAACCCGCTATATTTTGCCAAGTAGTGTATAAGCCAATTTTTTGTTGCCATACTCGTTTCATTTATTAACTTTACCACTTCAATACTAAAAACACAATAGGTGCTAAAAAAACATTTTCAAAATATACGTAAATACCTTAAAAGCATCAACTTAAAGAAAGACAACCGGCCTGTAATTATGTTGATTTGCATTATTATTTCGTCGGTTTTGTGGTTCTCAAACTCATTAGGTAAATTATACGAAACAAGTGTTTCGGTTCCGATTCATTACACTAATTTACCCGAAAATAAAGTGCTTTTACACGCACCTCCGTCAAAAATCAAAATTAAAACCGAGGCTTACGGATCGGCTCTGTTTCAACATAAAATAAAGCTGGCTATAAACCCTGTAAACTTTAATGTACGATCGTTTACAAACGGAGCGCTCGAAATGTCAGATAAATTAGAATTTAAAATTGCGAGCAACAACTATATCGATCAAATATCGAAACAAATAAGCAGCGACATTAAAATTACTAAAATTTTACCCGATACATTAGTTTTTGTATTCGACAATATTGTCTCGCAAAAAAAAGAGGTAGTTCCCGACATAAAACTTGCTTTCGAAAAGCAACATTTTTTATCCGATTCAATCAGAGTAATTCCCGACTCGATTGTTGTTGAAGGCCCATCGCGAATTGTTGACACATTACAATTTGTAAAAACTCAGCATTATGCATTTAAAAAACTGAATACAACTATAAATAAAAGCTTTAAAATTCAAGAAATTGAGCAGGTAAAATTTAACAAGCGGCGAGCCGACATCTCTATTCCTGTTTCGTTTTATACTGAATATAAGGCATCGGTTTCGGTTAAAAAAGATAATGTACCCGACAGCTTAAACCTTGTTACTTTTCCCGGAAAAGTTGAAATAAAATGCCTGGTTACAATCGACGACTATACTACACTAACACCCGATAATTTTTCGCTTTCGATCGATTACAAACAAATTGATCCTCAAAAAAACACAGTAGATGTGCTTATTCATCAAATTCCTCCCTATGTAAAGTCGTTTCAATACTCGCCACATAAGCTCGAATATATAATTGAAAAAACAGCAAGATGATACGGGTTGCAGTAACAGGAGGTATTGGAAGCGGAAAATCGGTAGTATGCGAAGTTTTCGATAAAATTGGAATTGCTGTTTTTAATGCCGATTATTGGGCAAAACATATAATGAACAACAACACAGATGTGGTTAAGCAATTAAAAAAGCTTCTAGGAAATGATGTTTATCGACAAAATGGAATGCTTGACCGAAAAAAAATGGCTGAAATTATTTTTAGTGATACTTTTATGCTCGAAAAAGTTAATTCGATTGTACATCCTGTTGTAAGAAATGAATTTCAATCATGGTCAACAAAACAAACATCGGCCTATGTTATTCAAGAGGCTGCAATAATTTTCGAAAACAAACAAGCCTCAACCTTTGATAAAATAATACTGGTAACAGCTCCTGAAAAAATACGCATTAACCGGGTTACTAAACGCGATAGGCTTAAAGCCAATGATGTGCAAAAACGTATAAACAATCAGCTAAGCGATGAAATTAAAAAAAAGAAATCGGATTATATAATAATAAACGACAACATTCAATTAATTGTACCTCAGATTTTAAAAATTGATAAACAGATTAGAGAATGGCGAAATTTGGAAAATGGATAGGAGCAGGATTAGGAGCATTTGCTTTCGGGCCTGTTGGCGCAATAATAGGATTTATTGCAGGATCGGCAGTTGATGCGCGTCAACAACAATCTCAGGGTTCGACAAAATACCAAGGTCCACAAAGGCCAACCACCGGAGGCTATGTGATGAGTTTGCTTGTTTTGGTAGCCGCAATAATGAAAGCCGATGGAAAAACAATGAAATCGGAGCTCAATTATGTAAAAGCATTTTTTGTGCGAAATTTTGGAGCTCAATCGGCAAACGAAGCAATTGGCCTTTTACGCGATTTATTAAATCAAAATATTCCCGTAAGTGATGTATGCAGGCAAATTCAGCACAACATGGATTACTCATCGCGTCTTCAGCTTCTGCATTTCTTATTTGGTATAGCTCAAGCCGATGGTGAAATTCATCCAAATGAAGAAAAACTCATCGACCATATTGGCATTCAGCTGGGCATAAATCCGGCCGATTACCAGTCGATAAAAGCAATGTTTGTTCAGAATATCGATTCGGCATATAAAATACTCGAAATTGAATCAACAGCTACAAACGACGAAGTAAAAAAGGCATATCGTCGTATGGCCATGAAATATCATCCTGATAAAGTTAGCTACCTGGGAGATGACTTTCAGAAAGCAGCAAAAGATAAATTTCAGAAAGTAAATAAAGCCTACGAAGAAATCAAGAAACAGCGCAATATTGCATAATCAAAACCCTGCAAAATTAACGCGACAAATCGTCGAAATCAACGTTTGAATATTCGGCATCAACCTTATCTTTATTAAACTCGCTGGTATATTCAGGTTGGTTTTCGGTAATAAAGTCAATTACTTCGCTCAAACCGTCAGAAAACTTTTCAAAATCTTCTTTATACAAAAAGATTTTGTGTTTTTCGTAAAAGCTTCGTCCCTGATTATCGGTTTTCTTTTTACTTTCAGTAATTGTTAAGTAGTATTCGTTTTTTCGGGTGGCTTTCACGTCAAAAAAATATGTGCGTTTGCCTGCGCGTACAGATTTTGAAAAAACTTCTTCTCTGAACTTACTACCGTCGTATTGGTCTCTCTCTTGCTCTTGATGTTCATTTTTTTCAGGGCACATAAATTTTATTTTTTATATTTAGAGTAGGTTGGCTCAAATATATAAAAAAAAAAGTATTGAACAATAAAATAAAATCAATACACCGCCAGTGTCCTTAAGGGCGATATTTATCCATTTCGGGAAGGAGCTTTTGCAGAGCAGCAATTCGTTTTTTATTTACCGGATGAGTACTAAGCAGTTCGGGCATATTTGCTCCTCCAAGCCGTTCCATTCGTTCCCAAAACGCAATTGATTCGGCCGGTTCATATCCTGCCATAGTAAGAAATATCAAGCCCAACTCATCGGCTTCGTATTCGTGTTTACGTGAATAAGGCAATGTAAATGCAACTTGTGAACCTAATCCGTATGCACCTAAAAATATCGAACGTGTTTGTTCGGGTTGTTCCCGGCTGGCAACATCAAGAGCCATTCCGCCAAGCTGAGTTAAAAGCCCGTGACTCATTCGCTCATTTCCGTGCTGCGCTACAGCATGTGCAATTTCGTGGCCCATTACAACAGCAACTCCGTCTTCGTTTTCACACAATGGTATAATTCCATCATAAAACACAATTTTGCCTCCCGGCATACACCAAGCATTTGCAGTTGCATCGTTAACAAGATTGAATTCCCAATTAAAATTTTTCAAGCGATTTTCCATCCCATTATCACGCATAAACTTTTCAACGGCTTGCGAAATACGTTTTCCGCTGTTAATAACCATTTGATGGTATTGTCCGTTTGCAACTACGCGGTTTGTATCGAGAAACTCCTGATAACTTGTAAGGCTCATTGCAACCATTTGCGATTCGGGCAATAAGCTTAATTGCTTGCGGCCAATAATTGGAACAGTTGAACAGGCAACAGCAATAAACACTATTAGCGAAAGCAGGATAATTGATTTTGTTGTTTTCATTGCATGAATTTTTGTGGTAAAATCGATATTGTAAATAAACAAAATATAACCGTAGAATTTCTGTTTATTCAAAAACGAAAACAAATTAATACTTTGCCTTTAAATATGCAAACAATATGAGATTAAGCATACATATTATTTGTTGCAGCCAACAATGTATTTTTTAACAAAGCAACACGTGTCATAGGTCCAACTCCACCCGGAACCGGTGTAATATATGAACATTTAGGAGCTACTTCGTCAAATTTCACATCGCCTTTTAATCGAAATCCACTTTTGGTTTGAGTAGATGGTACCCGTGTTGTACCAACATCAATAACAACTGCACCCGATTTTACCATATCTGCCTTAACAAATTCGGGCGAACCAATAGCAGCAATAAGGATATCGGCTTCGGCACAAACTCTTTCAAGGTTTTTTGTCCGGCTATGAGCTACGGTTACTGTAGTATTTATAGCTTTTTGCGACATCAGCACACTCAAAGGGCGCCCAACAATGTTGCTTCGTCCTACAACAACACAATTTTTTCCTGATGTTTCGATATTGTATCGTTTTAACAACTCAACAATACCAAACGGAGTGGCCGAAACAAACGAAGGCATACCAATTACCATGCGGCCAACATTTACAGGATGAAAACCATCAACATCTTTTTTCGGATCGATAGCTTCAATAATTTTTTGTTCATCGATATGGTCAGGTAATGGTAATTGTACTATAAAGCCATCTACATCATTGTCGGTATTAAGTGCATATATTTTTTCGAGCAATTCAGCTTCGGTAACTGTGTCTTCAAAACGGTGGAGTGATGATTTAAAACCAACAGCTTCACAATCCTTAATTTTGTATGCTACATAGGATTCGCTACCACCATCGTGACCAACAAGAATTGCTGATAAGTGAGGAGTTTTGCCTCCGCTTTGAACAATTTTTTTTACTTCTTGAGCAATTTCAGCTTTAATTTCGGCCGCTACTTTATTTCCTTCGATTAATATCATTGTGTGGTACTTTTATAAATTTTTATCTGAGACCTTGACCAATATTTCCTATTCGTTTGCCTTGCGCAACCATTTTCATCATTTTGCGGGTTTCGGTAAATTGTTTGAGCAAACGGTTTACATCCTGTATTGAAGTACCCGAACCGGTTGCTATTCGTTTGCGGCGAGCACCGTTAAGCAGTGCCGGATTTTCACGTTCGTCGGGAGTCATTGAGTGAATAATTGCTTCGATATGTTTAAATGCATCATCGTCAATATCAACATCTTTAAGAGCTTTCCCCATGCCCGGTATCATACCGGCCAAATCTTTCAGGTTACCCATTTTTTTCACCTGGGAAATCTGTTTCAGAAAATCGTTAAAATTGAATTGATTTTTGGCCAGTTTCTTGTGCATTTTGCGAGCCTCGTCGGCATCGAATTGTTCCTGTGCTTTTTCAACCAACGAAACAATATCACCCATTCCTAAAATACGATCGGCCATGCGTTTGGGGTGAAACACATCAAGGGCTTCCATTTTTTCGCCTGTACCAACAAATTTTATTGGTTTATTTACAACAGTACGAATCGAAAGTGCTGCACCACCACGGGTGTCACCATCAAGTTTTGTAAGTACAACACCGTTAAAATCGAGCCTATCGTTAAATTCTTTGGCTGTGTTTACAGCATCTTGCCCGGTCATCGAATCAACAACAAATAAAATTTCGTCGGGGTTGATGGCTTTTTTTACGGCCGAAATTTCGTTCATCATTTGCTCATCAACGGCAAGGCGTCCGGCAGTATCGACAATAATCAAATCGCACCCGCTTTGTTTTGCATGTGCAATTGCAGCTTTAGCAATTTTTACCGGATCCATGTTGCCCTCTTCGGTATACACCGGCACCGAAAGTTGCTCGCCCAATACTTTTAATTGTTCTATTGCAGCCGGACGGTATACATCGCCTGCGACCAACATTGGGTTTTTACCTCGTTTTTCTTTCAGAAATTTTGATAATTTACCACTAAATGTTGTTTTACCAGAACCCTGTAAACCGGCAATCAAAATAACGGCAGGATTTCCTTTAATGTTTACATCAACAGCTTCGGATCCCATCAATTCGGCCAACTCGTCGTGCACAAGTTTTACCATCATTTGACCCGGTTTTACCGCCGAAAGAACATCTTGCCCTAACGCTTTTTCTTTGACTGTATCGGTAAACGATTTGGCAATTTTAAAGTTTACGTCGGCATCAAGCAATGCTCTGCGCACTTCCTTTAATGATTCGGCTATATTTATTTCGGTAATTTTCCCGTGCCCTTTAAGTAACTTAAAAGAGCGATCGAGTCTTTCACTCAGATTTTCGAACATGGTTTTAAAATTTTATTTTTTGAGTGTTGCAAAAATATAAAAAATAGAGTGTTTTCGAATTTATTCGTACTGAAATATCGATTTTATTTCGACACAATAAATCTTAAGGAGCAAATAATGAACAAAAACATGTATTATAGCAACTTACAAATTTCAGAATAAGCAAACTGACATAAATCATCAACATCAAAAAGGCAAACAAAAACAACACATAATCAATTATTTAATTATTACTTACTCCCTCAACATTGAATGTTTTAAAATTCCAGCTATCGAATTTATTGACAGCAAAAACCGATATTTGTTTCATTTTCTCGTTTTCAAACCAAATAATCTTGTCTTCGGTGCGATTACCAGAGATCTTAACACCTCCGCTTACATCAATCAAAAACAATTCGCCCCGATCGATCTGAATATCAAGAGAACGTATTTTTGAATTTTCGATAAGCACTATAGAATCAGCATTAACCGAAATATCGGGGAATGTTTGAGTATTAAAAAAATGCACTAAGTTGCCTGTAATTGTATCCATTACATCGGAAACAAACTGTGAATTTTCAATTTGAGGCTCGTGCCCTTTTCCGTCAAATGAAATCAATTTATTTTTGATATTCAAATGATTAAGCCGTTGATGCACCGATTCAGAACCATACATTTTATTTACCAACAAACGGTTTATTCCCAGGGTGTTTTCAAAAGGCCGCTCGTGTCCGTAGGGTACAATTTTATCGGCAGTACCATGAAACGATATTACCGGAATTTTTTCGTTTTGAGTGATAATATTTGTATCGAGCACAGCTCCCCACATGTTACCTACTGCCTTAATTTCGAAGGTATTATCAAAATCATTTCCACTTTGTTCGATATTTTTCATATCGATTAAACGTCCATTGTCAAATGTACTTTCGGGTCTTTCGTTATTGTCGAGAAAAGTAACAAGCAACGAAGCTACTCCTCCTGCACTTGCTCCTGCAACATAAACCTGCGAAGGATCAATCCCGTATTTATCTGCATTGTGCGACAAATAGCGTAAAGCAGCATGAACATCCTGCACAGTTCGGTATCCGCTCCGCTCAATTTCGGAGGCGCGCAAATTAAAACCCATTCGATAATCAATTGACGCCACTACATATCCTCGTCGTGCAAACTCGGTAGCCAATGTTTTTACGGTTTGTGTTTGTTTATTGCCAATATAAAATCCACCTCCGTGAATCAACATCACTAAAGGAGCAGGTGTGAAAACATTTTTTTGAGGAGTATACACATCAAGTTTTAGGTCTAGTTCTGTTTCACCACGCAAAATATTTATCATTCCTCGACCTAATATTTTCACATAAGGATCATCAGCATAAGGCGTTTCAGTCCAGTACCCGAATGCCCTACCGTACACTATGTCTTTTTCAATAGTTACTTCGTCACAAATGTATGTTCTGAAACGGGTAACATCGGGCAAAGGTATTTTATCGCGTTTTTCGAGCTTTACTCTCATGCGGTTTTTCCAAAAAAATAACCAGGCAAGATTCTTTGTCTTTTTAAGTGTTCCGTCAATTTGATATTCATTAATTGTTCCCGAAAAAATTCCTTCGATATTTTCGGACTGAAAACGATAGCTGCTTTTATTTTTTTGAAGAGTAAACTTCTGTGGTTTTTCAACTGCTCTGTTCCGATTATAAACAAAATACCCCTGAGCACTTAGCGAATCAACGTTTTCGACAATCAGTATAATTTTATGTTTGCCAATTTTCCCGTCAAAAATTCCGGTATCGGTAACAAGTAACTGTGAGCTGCTAACAGCACATGAAGAAAAATAAAAAGAAAAAAAGACAAAAAATACAAGCTTTAAAAAGTTTGACTGCATAATAAAAAACGTAAAAAGTTGACAATTCAAATTCTTTGTAATAAACCCTTGAATAATAACCACATTTCAAAAATTGACTTTATTATTCGATCAATTTTTTTGCAAAAGACTTAATGTCTTTACCTGAGAAATTGCCTGAAGTCATAATTAACAGATTTGCATTATCCCATGTATGCTCTTCGAGATATTGAAAAAGCAAGTCGGCATTGGTAAACACTTTGGTATTATTTCCAAACGCTTCGGCAACTTCATACTCGCTGATATATTCAAGTTTTTTATGTTCAATAGTTTTAGGATTAAAATAAACAATAGCATAGTGAGCGGCATTCATAGTTCCACTGTAATGTGGCAGAAACTCACGTTTCAGGCTGCTAAAAGTATGCAGTTCCATTACAGCCACTAACTTGCGGCTGCTAAATTGTTGCCTTACTGCCCTAATGGTAGCTTCGAGCTTTGATGGCGAATGAGCAAAGTCGAAAAATACAGCACTGTTGCTGCTTTGGGCAATCAGTTCGAGCCTTCGGGATGAACCTTTAAACCTTGATATCGCTTCGAAAAAATGTTTATCAGATATACCGGCTTTGATACATACCTGATACGCTGCCGCTATATTTTGCAGATTGTGTTCGCCAAAAAGCTGCAATTTAGTTTCAAATTCGTTATGCAAAAGAATCGTTTTTTGTTCCTCAACCCGATAAGCAGGTGTTTTATAGGGAATCAGTTCGATTTTATTTTGCAAACGCTCAGTAATATTTTGGACATGCTCATCGCCTTCGAAATAAATCAACGAACCCCCGGGCTCGATCATTTTGGCAAAAATTTCGAATTGCTCAACATACTGCTCAAAAACCGGAAACACATTGATATGATCCCATGCAATGCCTGTTATTACTGCAATATGTGGTTTATAATGATGAAATTTCGGTCGCGGATCGATGGGCGACGATAAGTACTCATCGCCTTCAAACACGGCAAATTCCGAGTCGGCCGATAAGCCAACCATAGTATCAAAACCTTCGATTTTTGCCCCAACCATATAATCGAAACTGATGTTGCAGTATTTAAACACATGCATAATCATCGATGTGGTCGTTGTTTTGCCATGACTTCCTCCGATTACAATCCGCTTTTTATCTTTTGTTTGTTCGTAAAGGAACTCAGGATAGGAATATATTTTCAACCCTTTTTGCTGAGCAGCCAAAAGTTCCGGATTATCGGCACGGGCATGCATTCCCAGAATAACTGCTTCGGGATTTGAATTAAGTTTTTGGGGAAACCACCCCGGTTTTTCAGGCAGTAAACCGTATTTTTTTAATCGCGACCGCGAAGGTTCAAAAATATCGTCGTCGGAACCACTTATCCGGTAACCCTTTTTATGAAGCGCTATGGCCAGATTGTGCATTGCACTGCCACCAATAGCAATAAAATGAATATGCATAATTGATTTTTGATTTTACATGGCTAAAATACTTTTTTGCCCCGAAATAAAAAACGTGCAAGCTTATGAAAAAATGTTTAAATTTGAATCGTTGTTTTTCTAAACAAATCGATCGATAAATAAAACATAAAAACGAGTATAGCCATAAAAATGACACATGCGCCCAATTTAAATCATGCACGTTTAGGTTTATGAAAACATTAGGCATTAACTTTTAATAAGATGAAACAGTATTCGATAGGCGAACTAGAAATACTAACCCGGATAAAAGCTCATACGATACGTGTATGGGAACAACGGTATAAACTCATAGTCCCCGATCGGTCGGACGGGAACACTCGTTACTACAACGAAGTTCAACTCAGATTGCTTATGAAAATTGCTCTTTTGCGAAAAAGCGGCAGAAAAATATCAGAAATAGCAAAACTCACTCCCCCACAAATAGAAGAAGAAACAACAAAAGTATCGGAAGGAAGCATATCTCCCAAAATTGCATTAGATCAATTTATGATTTCGTCGTTCAATTTTAACGAAACCGAAGTTTCCAAACTTTTTCATCGATACTACAACCAATACGGAGTAATTGAAACTTTTGAGAAAATTATATTCCCTTTTTTACGTGTGGTTGGTAATCTTTGGGTTAGCGGCAAAATTACTCCGGGACACGAGCATTTTTTCACAAATTTATGCCGCCAAAAGCTTTTTTCAGAAATTGAAAATTTACCGATAAACACACAATCTACAAAACAACATATTCTTCTGTGTATGCCCGAGTGGGATTTTCACGAACTGGGGATACTTTATTACAATTATATTTTCAAAAAATCGGGGTATTTATGCACATATATGGGGCAGGCGGTTCCGGCAAGCGATGTTATTTACACCACAAAATCAACAAAATCTGATATTATCATTATAAATTTTATAGGTCCTACTAGCATCAAACAAATAAACAATTACCTCAATGAGATAATAAAGGAAACCAAAAACACTAAAATTTTTATTAGCGGGCCACATGTAAATAAGCAAATTGACACCCACAAAGGACGAGTAACATCGTATAAAGGAATACACGATTTATCGAAATGGTTCCGGCTTGAAAACGATTTCAAAAACAAACAGGAATAAAACGAGCATAGCCTTATATAAAGACTAAAATACAAACGAATGAAATTACACATTATTGATGCAGGCAGCTTTAAGTGCGACGGTGGAGGAATTTTTGGAGGAGTACCAAAAATATTGTGGTCGAGGCAGGTTGAAGCCGATGAACGAAACCTTATAAATTTGGCCATGCGATGCCTTTTAATAGAAATTAACGATCGGAAAATATTGATAGAAACCGGAGCCGGAGATAAATTAAGCTGGAAATTTATTGACAACAATGGCATCAAAAACAGCCATTTACTTATCGACTCAATTGAAAAAGCCGGGATTAATACTGATGATATTACTGATGTTATTCACACCCATTTACACTGGGATCACTGTGGAGGTGGTACAACATTTAATAAAGACAAACATGCGGTACCAACATTTCCAAATGCGAATTATTACTGCTCAAAAGCACAATGGGAAAATGCATTAAACCCAAATGCTCGCGAGGATGACGCATATTTTGAAAACGATTTACTGCCAATAAAAGAATCAGGGCAACTGATATTAATTGACTCAGAAACTGAACTTTTTCCGGGTTTATCGTTGCGCTTGTTTGATGGCCATACCCCAGGACAAATAGTACCAATTATTGATTACAAAGGAAAAACTATAGTGTATATAACCGATTTGGTGCCAACAGTTGCAAATATTCCGACTAAATGGATTGCTGCTTACGACTTATACCCTGTAACTGCAATGGCCGAAAAACAAAAATTTTTATTCGAAGCTTATAAAAACAAATACATTTTACTGTTTGTACACGACACTAAATATGAATGTGCAAGCATTGCATGGGACGATAAAAAAGGTCCTAAAGTAAAAGAAAAAGGAAAACTTCGTGATTTTATTTCACTATAGATTAATTCGCAATTTTTTCCCAGCCAGCTTTTTTCAGATTATAATAAATAATAAAAGCAGCAACAAAGGCCAATGCAAAAAACAAGAGTCCGATAATTGTTTGTCCAAAAATAATTTTGCCGGTTCCAAACAAGGCAAACAATACAAGCAAACATCCTAAAAACCAATTAACAAACAAACGCACAAAACCCGTATCGCCCTGAACATTTGCTAGTTGTCTGTCAATTTTTTTCCAACCAATGCCCCCGGGATGTACTTTGCTGTAAAACGATAAAAGGGTTTCGTTTTTTGTTGGTTTAGTTAAAAATGTAACCACAATCCAAACAAAAGTTGACCACGCAACAATAATAAGCAACGAAGTTTCGAAATCCATTTGATACTTGTATTTAAGTACAGGATAAATTGCATAAGGAGCAATCATGGCCGAAATTTCGCTCCAGGCATTTACCCGCCACCAAAACCAACGTAAAACAAGTACAAGTCCAATACCTCCGCTACAAGCCAAAATAAATTTCCAGGCATCGCTTATTTGTTCAAACTGAGTAGTGACAATAACCGAAAAAAACATAATAATAAAAGTGGTTATTCGCGATACTTTGACATAGTATTTTTCGGATGCATTTTTTTTGACAAAGGGACGAAACAAATCGTTAACAACATACGAAGTACCCCAAACCGTTTGCGAAGCAATGGTTGACATGTATGCTGCAAAAAAAGCAGCAAGTAAGAGTCCAAGCAAGCCTGCCGGCATTAAGTCACGAATCATCATCACATAGGTTGCTCCTTTATCGGCTTCGGATGGATAAACCACCAATGCACACAATGCAACCAAAATCCATGGCCACGGACGCACAGCATAATGAGCTACCTGAAACCACAAGGTAGCCAAAAGCGAGTGTTTTTCGTCTTTAGCCGACATCATTCGCTGGGCAACATAACCACCTCCGCCCGGTTCGGCTCCCGGATACCAACTAGCCCACCATTGTACTCCTAAATAAGCAACAAAGGCAACAACACTCATTTTTAAAATTCCGGCATCACCCTGATTTGAATGGTTTCCTACAGCAGGAAAAAAATCAAAAACCCACGGTACCGACGATAATTGCTCTTTAAGCTGCGATATGCCTCCCACATGTTTTACGGCAAATACTGCCAGTATAATACTCCCTCCCATGGCCATCAAAAACTGAAACGAGTCGGTTATTGAAATCCCCCATAAGCCCGAAAGCGATGAATACAATGCTACAAAAGCAATGAGCATTGCTACTAAAATCAAATGAACACTAAAATTAAGGCCTAAAAAATGAAACTCGGTATAGCCAAGTATGCTTAACTGGGGAAACATCACCTGAAGAATTTTAACCATTGCCAGATTTACCCATGCAATAACAACTGTATTCATTATCACTCCAATGTAAACGGCTCTGAACCCACGCAAAAAACGAGCTGCAGCCCCCGAATAGCGAATATTTACAAACTCGGTATCGGTTAGTATATTGGCACGCCGCCATAATCGGGCAAAGAAAAATACGGTAAGCATTCCTCCCAATAACATATTCCACCACAGCCAGTTACCGGCAATACCTTTTTGAGCAACCAACTCGGTTACAGCCAGTGGTGTATCGGCAGCAAATGTTGTAGCTACCATACTTGTTCCGGCTATATACCAGGGAAGCTTACGCCCGCTTAAAAAAAAATCGCCCGTGCTGCGCCCTGCTCTTTTCGACATGTACAAACCTACACCCAGTATTAAAACAAGATAAAGAAGTATTATTAACCAGTCGATAAAAGCAAGATGCATCACGTTTATTTTTAAATAACTACTGAACAGTTACAATTTGAGTAAGCCTTATGTCGGAACTCGATGCTCCAATTTGAATTTCGTATTGACCCGGGTCGACCATATATTTTTCGTAAAACGAATTATAATAACGAAAATCGTTTTCCGGAAAAATTGTAAATGTTACTGTTTGGTTTTTCCCCTTTGGAATTGTAATACGCTCAAAATTGCGCAATTGCTTTACAGGCATTGGCTTATCGGGGCTTATTTGACGAACATAAAGCTGCACTACTTCGTCGCCATCAAACTCACCTGTATTATTAATTGTACAATTTACTGTAAGTGAATCGCTAATCGACAAAGTACTTTTATTTGTTTCAAGCTTTGAATATTCAAACTCAGTATAGCTAAGTCCATGACCAAAAGCATATAAGGGGTCTCCTATATAATAACGATAGGTAAACCCTTTGCCTGCACGCATATTATAATCCGAAAAATCGGCCAGTTCCGACGTTGATTTATAAAATGTAACAGGTAAGCGCCCTGCCGGATTGTATTTTCCAAACAAAACATCGGCTACTGCATCGCCTCCACGCTGACCGGGATACCATGCCATAAGCAATGCGGGCAACTGTTTTTCGAGTCCATCAAAAGCTATCGCACTACCGGCCATCAGTACAAATACTACAGGTGTACCGGTTTCAACCATTGCTTTTACTGTTTTTAGTTGTACTGCAGGGAGTTCAATTTTTGTTCGGTCGCCACCATTAAACCCATCAATTCCATACCGGTTACGCATTTCTTCGCCTTCCCACTCGGCATCTAGTCCACCAACAAAAATGGCCACATCGGCATTTTTTACGTTTTCGAGCATTTCGCGCGAAGGCTCAAAAGGTCCTTTTTCTTCAACAATTTCCTCTTCGTTCTTTTTCCAAACCAACATAATTCCAGCATCCTGCGACTCATCAAAATATTCAATTCGTATATCGTATGTTTTATTATTTTCAAACTGAAAATTTACAAATGTTGGTGCGTATGAATGCCCCGACCAATCGTCGATTATAGTTTTATTGTCGATATATAAGCGACAACCATCGTCGGAATAAATTCCTAACTCATATTCACCATCACCCGGCGATGTAAGTTTTCCTGTCCACCGTATCGAAAACATATCTTTATCAAGAGCCTGATCGGGCGATAAAATTCCCTGAGCAACCAATGTTTCGCTTGGAGAATCTGTGCGCCAAAACATCCTGATTTGTTCATCAATCTGAGTAAAAACAGGCTCTCCCTTTAAATCAACACCCCGGTAATACTCACCAAGCAATCCTTTATGTTTATTACCATCGGTATCAATTGTATATAAATAATCACTTGCTATAACCTCGTGTTGCATTTGATGTTCATCGTACTCAACCAAGGGGCAAGCCTGATGATAAAAAACATCGACATTGTCGCCCAAAGTATTTTTAATTCCATTTAGGACAGTTACCGGATTTGAAGCATCACCGTGATAATTAGCTCTTAACGCAATTTCGCTATCGGCATTAGGCCCCACTACTGCAATTTTTTTAAGTTTCGATTTATCAAGAGGCAGAACACCTTCGTTTTTAAGCAATGTCATCGATTGACGAGCCATTTGTAAAGCCATCTGGTTGTGTTCGCTGCTATTGTTTATCCAATACGGAATTTGAGCATATGTAACCATGTCATCGGGATCGAACATACCCAGTTTCATGCGGGCAAGCATAAGCCGATACACTGCTTTATCAATCTCACCTTCGCCAATTAATCCTTTCTGTACAGCCTCAAGCATCCACTCTTTATATACACTCCCGCAATTGAGGTCGCAACCGTGACGCAAACCAACAGCAGCCGATTCAGCCGGAGTATTTACAATTTTGTGAAAAGCATGTATATCACGAATTGCACCACAATCAGAAACAACATATCCATCGAATCCCCATTGTTTTCGCAATATTTCGTTAAGCAAAAGTGAGCTGCCCGAAGCCGACTGACCATCGACACGATTGTACGCGCCCATTACCGAATAAGCTTTTGCCTCAACAATCAAATCGTAAAATGCAGGTAAATAAGTTTCCCAAAAATCGCGGGCATTTGGTACAGCATTAAACCAATGACGCTCGGGCTCAGGCCCATTGTGTACAGCAAAATGTTTTGCCGTAGCTATAACTTTAAAGTATTTCGGATCGTCGCCTTGCAAACCTCGAACAAACTGAATTCCCATCTGGCCTGTTAAATAAGGGTCTTCGCCATATGTTTCGTGGCCTCGGCCCCAACGCGGATCGCGAAATATATTGATATTTGGCGACCAAAATGTTAAGCCCTTATAACGCCCATAGTCGTTGTTACGTTGTGCTTCGTGATATTTTGCACGTGCTTCGTCGCTAATAACTGTTGCTACATCAAACATTAAATCGCGATTAAATGTTGATGCCATTCCAATAGCTTGCGGAAAAACCGTTGCTACTCCGGCACGTGCTACTCCGTGCAAACATTCATTCCACCAATCATATTCCTTTATCCCCAACCGCGATATTTCATCTGAATTATTTCCCAGTTGCGATATTTTCTCTTCTAATGTCATACGGTTTACCAAATCCAAAGCCCGGGCTTCAAAATCAAGTGAGGTATCGGCATACGGAGGATTTTGCTGTGCATATAAAGTACTTATACCAATAAACAAAATCACAAAAACTAATAACAATTTCTTCATCTGTCAATATTTTTATTAATATATTATTTTTTTGAAGATGTTGGTGAGGTATAAAAAATAAATTCAAGTTAATCGGTAATTTTTAATTATCCACTTGTGGGTAAATATAGATGATTCTAATTTTTAAAAAAAAATAAATTGATACAACAAATATTTACAAAATGATTCATTTAATGATTTTATCCCAACAGACACTTAATAAAGTGCAACTTTCCTTTTGTATATGGAAGATATTTCATCGATGGTTCAAACCAAAATGGCTTATTCATGATGCTTTTATAGTGAGTAAATGTGTCAAACCCGGCTTTTCCGTGATAATTGCCAATACCACTTAAACCTACCCTCCAAAAGGTAAATTACTATTCGACAAGTGCATTATACAATCGTTAACAGTACCTCCGCCAAACGATATTTCGTGCAATAATCGCTTTATTGTTTTTTTGTTGCCTGAAAAAACATAACACGATAGAGGTTTCGATCGTTCTTTAACTTTAGCTATAACTTCGTCTAATACAGCAAATGAAATAACCGGAAGTATTGGGCCAAATATTTCATCATCCATTATTGCATCGTTAAAAGTTACATCACACAGCACTGTAGGATAAATTATCCGTTTGTTTTTATCACTTTGCCCTCCATAGCATACCTTATCTTTATCAATAAGCGACACAAGACGATTAAAGTTTTTTGAGTTTATTATCTGCAAATAATTTTCACTCAAATCCTCATGTAAAGGATGCTGCAATTCAATTTCGCTTTTTAAAGCAGCCAGAAATTGTTTTTCAATTGATTTATGCACCAATATATAGTCGGGTGCAACACAGGTTTGGCCGGCATTTAGAAACTTAGCCCAAACGATACGACGTACCGTTGTTTTTAAATTACAATCGGGCATTACAAAGGTAGGACACTTCCCTCCCAACTCAAGAGTAACTGGTGTTAAATTCTGAGAAGCAGCCTGATACACAATTTTACCTACGGGTATACTTCCGGTAAAAAATATTTTATCGAAAGGATATTTTAGTATTTCAGAAGTCTCCTTTACGCCCCCCTCAATCACATGAAAATAATCATCTGCAAAATTTTCGTTAATAAGCTTTGCAATAATTGCCGAAGTATGCGAAGGCAATTCACTTGGTTTTAAAATCACAGTATTTCCTGCTGCCAGGGCTGTTACAGCAGGCAGCAACGACAATTGATAGGGGTAATTCCAGGCTCCGATAACCAGGGTTACCCCCAAAGGTTCAGGAATGATATAACTTTTGGCCGGAAAATTTACAAGCCCGGTCGAAACACGTTTTTTACGACTCCATCTTTTTATATTTTTTATTTGAATTTTTATTTCATGATAAAGTAAGCCCAATTCAGTAAGATATGTTTCGTATGACGACTTGCCAAAATCATCATAAATAGCTTCGTATAAAAGTTTTTCGTTTGACTTTAGCAGGGTTCGTACTTTTTTCAATTGATCAATCCTGAACCGAATTTCTTTGGTTTTATTTGAGTTAAAAAATACTTTTTGTGCCTCAATTGTATGTTGAAAGTCCATTTGTATTCTTGTTTAATGATTATAACCAAAGATAAACAAACAAATTATGACTTGCTTCGGCAGTATAAGATAAAATCAATCAGATATACCGATTAAAATCTTTTTCTCTAAATTCGCAGAAAAACCTTTTTACTATGGCCATTAAAATTGCCCTT
>CAZARW010000026.1:1926-34842 GCA_964487645.1 uncultured Prolixibacteraceae bacterium | reverse complement strand
TCAACACTGAATACGGATGTCATTCCGATTTTTTTTCCAATTAATCCTGGCATTTTTTACTTGTTTTAATTGATCAAACTTTAATTTCAACTTCAACGCCACTTGGTAATTCAAGTTTCATTAATGCGTCGATAGTTTTTGCTGTTGAGCTGTAAATGTCGATTAACCTTTTGTATGAGCTCAACTGATACTGATCGCGTGATTTTTTGTTCACAAATGTTGAACGCAATACTGTAAATACGCGTTTGTGGGTTGGCAATGGTATAGGACCACTTACAACTGCACCTGTAGCTTTTACAGTTTTCACAATCTTCTCAGCCGATTTGTCAACCAGGTTGTGGTCGTACGATTTCAGCTTGATTCTGATTTTTTGACTCATGATTATAATTATATCAAATTATATTAAATCTACTCGTCCTTTGGCTTCGGTTAGTACCTCGGTAGCGATGTTTTTAGGCACTTCTTGATAGTGCGAAAACTCCATCGATGATGTGGCACGACCCGATGACAATGTACGAAGCACTGTTACATAACCAAATTGTTCGGCAAGTGGCACCGAGCCTTTAATTACTCTGGCTCCACCTTTCGACTCCATACCTTCAACGTTTCCTCTACGGCGGTTAAGGTCCGAAATAATATCACCCATGTATTCTTCGGGGGTTACAATTTCGGCTTTCATAATTGGCTCAAGCAATGTTGGCTGCGCTTTTGATGCTGCATTTTTAAATGCTTGCTTAGCACATATTTCGAACGACAATTGGTCGGAGTCAACAGCATGATACGAACCGTCGAGTAATGTTACTTTTAACGACTCAACTTCGTAACCGGCTAATGGTCCGTTTGCCATTGCTTCTTTAAATCCTTTTTCAACCGATGGGATATATTCACGAGGAATATTTCCTCCTTTAACAGCATCTATAAATTCAAGACCTGTTTTGCCTTCATCGGCTGCTTCAACTTTAACAATGATATCTGCAAATTTTCCTCGTCCACCCGATTGCTTTTTAAATACTTCACGCAATTGAATGCTTCCTTTTATTGCTTCTTTGTATGCAACTTGTGGTTTACCCTGATTACATTCAACCTTAAATTCACGGCGCAAACGATCAACAATAATCTCGAGGTGTAATTCGCCCATTCCACGTATAACTGTTTGACCTGTTTCGTGGTTGGTATTTACCTGAAATGTAGGATCTTCCTCGGCAAGTTTTGACAAGCCCATTCCAAGTTTATCGAGATCTTTTTGGGTTTTAGGTTCAACTGCAACTCCGATCACAGGCTCAGGAAACGACATCGACTCCATAACAATAGGATGTTTTGTGTCGCATAGAGTATCTCCTGTACGTGTATCTTTTAATCCAACTACAGCACAAATATCACCGGCCTCGATTACTTCACGGGGCTGTTGCTTATTTGAGTGCATTTGGTATATACGTGAGATTCGTTCTTTTTTTCCTGAACGAGGATTAAGGTACGAACCTCCACTTTCGAGTTTTCCTGAATATACTCTAACAAATGTTAAGCGTCCAACATAAGGATCGGTAGCAATTTTGAATGCTAAAGCAGAAGTAGGTTCATCGGCATCGGGTTGACGGATAATTTCATTTTCTTCGTCTCCGGGTTCGCTGCCAATTACACCACCTTTATCGAGTGGGCTTGGTAAGAAAGCACAAATTGCATCAAGCAAACGTTGTACTCCTTTATTTTTAAATGCTGAACCACAAAGCATAGGAATAATTGTTCCTTCGATAGTTGCTTTACGAACTACTTCAAGCATTTGCTCTTTAGTAATCGAATCGGGATCTTCGAAGAAACGCTCAAGCAATTCTTCATCCTGCTCGGCAACTGCTTCCATAAGTTTTTCGCGCCATTCGTTGGCTTGCTCAACCATATCGGCAGGAATTTCTTCGAGCGTATAATTTGTTCCGGTTACTTCGTCATCGTGCCAAACAACCGCTTTCATTTCAACAAGGTCAATAACCCCCGAAAATGTTTCTTCGGCGCCAATAGGCAATTGCAATGGCATTGGATTAGCTCCAAGTTTTTCTTTAATATCGCTGTAAACACGATAAAAATCGGCTCCTTGCCTATCCATTTTATTTACAAAAGCAATGCGGGGAACACCATATTTTTCGGCCTGACGCCAAACAGTTTCCGATTGCGCCTCAACTCCTCCAACAGCACAAAACAGTGCTACAGCACCATCGAGTACCCGCAACGAGCGCTCTACCTCTACAGTAAAGTCAACGTGTCCCGGAGTATCGATAATATTAATTTTATGCTCAGCATTATCGTAAGTCCATTGGGTTGTAGTAGCAGCCGAGGTAATTGTAATACCACGCTCTTGTTCTTGTTCCATCCAGTCCATTGTGGCAGAACCGTCGTGGGTTTCGCCCAAACGGTGATTGATGCCGGTATAAAACAATATTCGTTCAGAAACGGTTGTTTTACCAGCATCGATATGTGCCATGATACCGATGTTTCTTGTATATTTTAAATCTCTTTCACTCATTGTTTAAAAACCAATCTTTACAAAATCATCAATAATTTATACCAAACCAATATTAAAAGCGGAAATGAGCAAAAGCACGGTTTGCTTCAGCCATCCGGTGAATTTCTTCTTTTTTCTTAAAAGCGCCACCCTCTTCGTTGTATGCAGCCAGAATTTCGGCAGCCAGTTTTTCGCTCATTGAACGACCGGCACGTTTACGTGAAAAGAGAATCATGTTTTTGATTGAAATTGACAGTTTTCTGTCGGCACGAATTTCCATTGGAACCTGGAAGTTGGCACCTCCTACCCTTCGGCTTTTTACCTCAACCTGGGGAGTAATGTTTTCCAATGCTTTTTTCCACACTTCAAGTGGAGAAACTTCGTCTTCTTTTTTCTTTTCAGCCACCATTTCCATAGCGCTGTAGAACACTTTATACGCAGTAGTTTTTTTACCATCAACCATTAGGTCGTTAACAAAACGAGTAACCAGTACGTCGTTAAATTTTGGGTCTGGTAAAATGACCCTCTTCTTTGGTTTTGACTTTCTCATTTTTTAAAGTTTGTGTTATCCAAATCGGCTGTTCAAGTATCGATCTTCAGTTCTTCCTGATGGAATCATTTACTCAACCAAACCACAACTTTAAATAACTATTCAACACTTTTTACTTTTTCTTAGGACGTTTGGTTCCGTATTTCGAACGGCGCTGTGTGCGTCCTTCAACACCAGCTGTATCCAATGCTCCGCGCACGATGTGGTAACGCACACCGGGTAAATCTTTTATACGACCACCACGTACAAGCACAATAGAGTGCTCCTGCAGGTTGTGTCCTTCGCCCGGAATGTAAGCGTTTACCTCTTTCATGTTAGTTAACCTTACCCTGGCTACTTTACGCATTGCCGAGTTTGGTTTTTTGGGTGTTGTTGTATATACACGTACACATACACCTCTACGTTGCGGGCAGGAATCAAGTGCTCTTGATTTGCTTTTTTCCTCAATCACTTGTCTTCCTTTTCTAACTAACTGTTGAATTGTAGGCATTATACTTCAATTAAATTAATTATAAATTTTTTATTCGCTTTTTAATCGTATGAATTTCAATTATATACAAAAATCAAAAATCATCATCGGACACATTAGTCCTAAAAACGGTTGGCAAAAGTACTAATTTTCAGCAAGAAAAAAATAGTGTGGCCATCTTTTTTGAAAAAAAAACATTGTTGTGTTTCAAATACTCATGTCCAAACACGGATTATTTTGCGCATTATATGCTTCGGTGTTTGTATTTTTTATTTGTTACACTACATATATTTTATCTATGCAAAAACATTAAAGTGTAAATGTTTTTTAACTGCTGGCGTGTTTTTACTTTTTTTTATTAAAAAAACCTTAAAAAAACAAACAATACCCGATATTTAAAATCCGAAACTTCCGATGCATACATCATGCTCTATATTTATTATTGTATCCACACATAAAAAATGTTTGTGTTAAATTCTCACGATAGAATATACAACACTTGATTGTTATTAAATTATTACTATTTTTGGTGTTCTCTGAATTTTCACAATAATAACATACAGAATATGAAGACTTATAAGACAGAACAAATCAGGAACATCGCGTTAATTGGAAATGCCGGCGCCGGGAAAACCACCCTCGCCGAAGCAATGCTTTTCGAGGGTGGAATTTTAAATCGCAGAGGTGAAGTGACAGCCAAAAATACTGCCTCAGATTATACCGAGATTGAACACGATTATGGCAATTCAATTTATGCCACCCTCCTATCAACCGAATTCAACGATAAAAAAATAAACATAATCGATACTCCGGGAATGAAAGCTTTTGCCGGAGCGGTTACTTCATCACTAAATGTAGTTGATACTGCATTGTGCGTAATTAACACCGGCGACGGTATAGGTGCCGGAACCGAAAGCGCCATGCGCATTACCGACAAGCTTAAAAATCCGGTAATTATGGTCGCTAACGGGCTCGATCACGAAAATGCAAATTTTGACAAAGTAATTGACGATGCAAAAACCCGTTTTGGAGGAAAAGTAACTATTGTTCAATATCCTATAAATCCCGGTATTGGATTTAACCAGGTGGTTGATGTGCTTAAAATGAAAATGTACCAATGGGGTGCCGACGGAGGAAAACCCGAGATACTTGATATTCCCGAATCGGAAAAAGCCAAAGCCGATGAGCTGCATAACGAATTGGTTGAAAAAGCCGCAGAAAACGACGAAGAATTAATGGAACTTTATTTCGATAAAGGTTCACTGAGCGAAGACGAAATGCGCAAAGGAATGAAACTGGGAATGAAAGACCAGAGCTTTATTCCGGTTTTTTGTATATGTGCTAAAAAAGACATGGGCATACGCCGCTTAATGGAATTTATTATCAACATAGTACCTGCGCCAAACGAAGTAGCTATTCGTGAAGAAGAAAAAGGCAAAGAAGTTAAAGTTGACCCAAGTGCATCGCCTTCACTGTTTGTTTTCAAAACAACAATTGAATCACACATTGGCGAGGTTACTTATTTTAAGGTTATGTCGGGGAAAATTACCGAAGGAGTTGATTTACTGAACTCACACCGGAATAACAAGGAACGTATTTCGCAAATATTTTCAGTTGCCGGTAAAAACCGTACAAAAGTAACCGAAATGGAAGCCGGTGATTTAGGAGCTACTGTTAAACTTAAAGAAACAAAAGTTAATCATACATTGAGCACTAAAGATGCCGATTATAAATTTGCTCCGATAAAATTTCCCAGGCCCTTAATTACTGTGGCTATTAAAGCAGTTAACGAAGCCGACGACGAAAAAGTAGGCGAAGTTCTTCACCGCATACGCGACGAAGACCCGTCATACATTGTAAATTATTCGAAAGAATTAAAACAACTTATTGTTGAAGGTCAAAGCGAATATCATATTAATGTATTGAAGTGGTTTTTCGAAAACGAATATAAAATCGACATCAATGTTGTTACGCCTAAAGTGCCTTATCGCGAAACCATTACTAAAGCAGCTCAATCAGACTATCGCCATAAGAAACAATCGGGTGGTGCCGGACAATTTGGCGAAGTTCACATGATAATTGAGCCTTACGAAGAGGGGATGCCTGATCCTAAATCATTTAAAATTGAAGGAAAAGAATGGGTAGTCAACTTACGCGGAAAAGAAGAACTCACTCTATCATGGGGAGGTAAACTTGTATTTTGCAATTGCATTGTGGGAGGATCAATTGATGCCCGTTTCCATCCGGCAATTTTAAAAGGAATTATGGAAAAAATGGAGGAAGGCCCTCTTACAGGTTCTTATGCACGTGACATTCGCGTGTGTATTTACGACGGAAAAATGCACCCTGTTGACTCAAACGAAATTTCGTTTAAACTTGCAGGTCGTAATGCATTTAGCATGGCATTTAAAAAAGCAGGCCCAAAAATACTTGAACCCGTATACAATCTCGAAGTATACACTCCCAGCGAACGAATGGGCGATGTAATGAGTGACTTGCAAGGACGCCGCACAATTATTATGGGCATGGGTAGCGAAAAAGGATACGAAAAAATTTCGGCTAAAGTTCCATTAAAAGAAATGAATAACTATTCAACATCGCTAAACTCATTAACCGGTGGCCGTGGCTGGTTTACTCTAGAGTTTGATGCTTACGAGAAAGTTCCGTCAGATGTTCAGGATGAATTATTAAAAGCTTACGAAGCTGAACAAAACGAAGAATAAATGCTCAAAATATTTTTTACTGATTATTGGTGAAAAAAACCATAAAAAAACCCGGAAGATCCGGGTTTTTTTATGTTAGAAACAAACACAAAACGCAATCATATCAAAAAACTTTTGACCCGACTTTTTTATCAAGAAACAGTATCTCTTGTACTAATTGTTTCAGCAAATTTGCATGATTTACAACAATTGTGCATTTTTTTATCGAAAAAAGTGAATTATAACAGTAAAATTTCAATACTTCAATAGTTTTTTATACTTTAGCTATCTGTTAATAAAAATCTTACACCAAGAAGATTTGAAACAAAAAACAACCCGGTGTTGCGGAATACGGGGAAAAAGAGAGAATTAACATAAATGAAACTGTGCGGGAGTGTCAAATTGTGTAGAATCGGGTGGCTGGTAGCAATACTTCATTTTTTATTTGTTCCTGTTGTATTACAAGCACAAAATTTACCACCTGTTCCATCGCATGTTGTAGCGAATCAACATGCAGTGGCTGGTACTTCGTTTTCGCTTACCATACCAGCCAACGCATTTAGAGACGACAACGGCGATGTGCTTACATACTCAGTAAGCGGACTCCCCCCGGGCTTATCGTACAATACCGGCACACGTATAATTAGCGGAACACCGGCATCCTCAGGCACATCAACCGTAACTATTACAGCAAGCGATGGAGCAGCTAGCCGCAGCAAAACATTCACAATTACTGTTCACCCTTCGGGTACTCAAACCTATGCAGCCTTTACTATGAGCACCAAAGAAGGATGCAATTTTAAACAAATCAGCTTTTCAAATAAATCGAAAGGAATGACATCGTTTGAGTGGGATTTTGATAATGGCGACGATCCTGTAACTACTATTCAAAATCCATCGGCGATATTTAACCGACCGGGCACATACAACGTAACACTTACTATTAACGGAGGTGGCTCTTCGGCACTTGTTCATACCGAAACAATTACAATACACTCACTTCCATCGCCTCAAATTACCAAACCCATTGACACAGGATGCGAACCCTACAACACAGAAATAACAGGATCTTCGGGAACTTCGTCGCCGGCATACCATTACTGGTATTTTTTCGAAAAATCGCCCGGGCAGTTTACATCATCACCGAATGTTTCTCTGTCAAATCTCGAAGCGGGTGAATATAGCGTGATTTTACAAGTAACTGATCAAAACGGCTGTAAAGGTTCAAAAATCGAAAACAACCTTTTCCGAATTTATGAAATTCCTAGTGCTGACTTTGCATACAAAAAATCAGACAATTGCAATCCTTCACTTACAACGTTTACTGATCGATCGATAGTTAACGACGGAGCAATCAGCAACTATCGATGGACAGTTAACGGCAATACACAAAGCACAAATAACGACACACTAAAATATAACTTCACAACTAACGGAGAGTTTCCGGTTACCCTACAAACACAATCGGAAAATGGATGCTGGTCGGATACGTATTCAAACACAATCGTTTTTAACGACAATAACACAGCCAATTTTTCGGTAAACAACAACTATTGCACATCCGACATTGTTGATTTAAGTGCAGTTACATCGCAGGGAGCAATAAGCTACACCTGGGATATTGGCAATAATGGCTCGGTTGAAAGTACCGAAAAAGACTATTCGCACCAGTTTAATAACGCCGGGCGATATGATATAAAACTCTCAGTAAGTTTTAATGATGATTGCAATGTAGAAGTGATTAAAACAGTAAATGTTGATCAAATAACTCCATCGTTTTCTTACAATCCGACATACAACTGCAAGAACAATACATTTAATGTCGACTTTAATAACACATCAAGTTCACACCTTTCGAATCCAATATCAACATCACGCTGGTATTTAGTAAGCGGATTGCAGGAAACACTTATAAGCGAAAACAACACATTTACCCGTTCGTTTAATCAGCCGGGAACATACACAATAAAACTATACACCGAAAGCAATAACGGCTGCAGTGCTTCGCTAACTCAACAAATACGGCTGCAAGAACCATCGGTTACAATAGCCATAGGTGGCGATGTTTACGGATGTCTCGCTGGAAATAATGTTACGTTTGATGCAACTTTTACATCAAATTTCGAAACAGCAACATCATACCAATGGAATTTTGGAGATGGTCAAAGTGCAAGCGGTAAAACAACATCACACCAGTACACAAGTGCCGGAAACTACAATATTAGCGTAACAGTTGAAACAAGTAGCGGATGCAGTTATACAACAACCGAAAACAATGCAGTACAACTGGCTACACCTCCTGTAATTACTTCAGCTGACAACAACCAACAAGCAAGCCAGTGTTTTGGGCAGGATTTACGCCTCAACATTTCGTATACATCTGGAACCGATTATTTGCAAATTGCATCGAATCAAGGAATCGAAGAGGTTTCGAACCCGGGCAGTTCACCATATCAATATTGGTATACTCCAAACGATACAGGGAAAGTAACATTTAACATAAGAGCAGGGCAATACGGATGTTTGTCGGATGCATATACAGTTAACAATATCCGATTTAACGAACCCAGAGCAATGTTTTCGCCATCAAATAATATATT
Organism: uncultured Prolixibacteraceae bacterium; assembly: GCA_964487645.1. Taxonomy (GTDB): domain Bacteria; phylum Bacteroidota; class Bacteroidia; order Bacteroidales; family Prolixibacteraceae; genus Roseimarinus. The sequence goes on along the minus strand of CAZARW010000026.1, from coordinate 26,030 downwards.
TTGCGATCAGCCTTACCAGGCTACATTTATTAACGAAAGTGATTACACCGACATAGCAAACACTGAGTTTTACTGGAATTTTGGTGATGGAGGAAACTCAAGCGAAACATCGCCCAGCCACAGCTATACACAACCCGGAAGCTACACTGTTTCACTTACTGTAAGCAATACATCTACAGGATGTAGCGATACGTATTCTGAAGAAATAAATATCTATTCGTTCAACAATACCGAAAATATCATACAGGCAAACAAAACAAATACTTGTCTGAATAGTCCTGTTCGTTTTTCATCACGAATGTCAGACTATCTGTCACCAAATTACGAAATACAAGAACTACGCTGGGACTTTAATAACGATGGAACCCCCGACAGCATTATTTACACCGACATGTCCATTGATTATTCATATACGGCACCCGGAATTTATTCGGTAAGCCTCGAAGTTATTGGAGTTGGCGGTTGTGATTACTTATTTACCGAAAACAGTTTTATAACTGTATCGGGGCCAATTATCGATTACATTAATTATTCCCCAAACCCATTGTGTAGTGGAAATCAGGCAACATTTTCGACCAATACCCGTAAATTATCATTCGATACAGCAGATGAGGAGAACTACAACTATTTATGGAATTTTGGCGATGGAACATCAACAGGCATAAGCCCTACACATACCTTTTCGAAAGATACAACATACACTGTTTCGCTAACAGTTACCGACGAAAATAATTGCCAAACAACACGTACACAACCCAATTTAATTCAGCTTATTCCGTTTACTGCAAATTTCAGCCTGCCATCATCAATTATTTGTAACGACACCGAAATCGAAATAGAAAACAATTCAACCGGAAATATATCACAATGCCTATGGGATTTTAATGGCGATGGAACAATTGATTTAACAACCGGCAATGCAAATAATGTAACATACAATTTTCCCACACCCGGCACATACAACGTAAAACTTACAACGCAAGTGAGCACAGGTTGCACAAAAGAATACACTGAGCAAATTACAGTAGTTTATGCCAGTGCCGAATTTAGTGCTGCAGCTCAAAACATAGGATGTGCTCCGGCATTTGCGAATTTCGAACCTTATGCTCACGATGATGAAGTAATTGCATACACATGGAATTTTGGCGATGGAAAAACATCCAACGAACGATCGCCACAACATCTGTATGTTTCTCCGGGGAAATACACGGTATCGCTACGCATTGATTTTATTGGAGGATGCAGCAAAACTGTTGAAAAAACAAATTATATTATTGTTGATGGTGCATATGGCGTGCTAAACTACGACAATACACCCGGATGTGCTCCCTATACCACTTCATTTTCGGTTAGCGAAATGAGCAGGGTTGATTACATAACCTGGGATTTTGGTGCCGGAGAAACAGTTCGAGATACTGTTGAGTCGACTTATTTTGAAACAACATACACATACAACGAAATGGGAGCCCGCACCCCAAAAGTTATTTTAACCGACAAAGTTTGCGGCGATTATGAATACAGCAATCCTACCAAAGGAAGTATTTATACCAGTATACCACCTACCCCCGATTTTACTGTAAATTTCGATAGTGTTTGCCGCGATGTACCCATATTGTTTACCGATCAAAGTACATCACCCGACCCACAATACGATGTTGCCAATTGGAAATGGTTTTTCGGAAACAGTCAAAACGATTCGGCAACTGTTGAAACTCCATCGTTTGCTTATCCCGAAAAAGGGTTATACAGCCCAACCCTTATTGTTTCGAACGAATTAGGATGTAGCGACACCCTCACAAAAGAAAACAGCATACGAATTTTCGACAACCTAAACCTTACATCAAACTTTATTATTAGCAAAGAACTTGCATGCCCTGCCGACAGAATTACTTTTAGAAGTACAGCAGGAAGCACACCCGAAGCGCCAATTGTTAAATACGAATGGAACTTTGGAGAGGGCATTGAACAGGGAGGAACTACCGAATATCACAGCTACGATAAATCGTACAAGGGACAAAGCATCGAAATTATACATAAAGTAACTGACAATAGATTTTGTACCGATTCTACAATACGCACAGTAGAAATCAGCAATCTTCAGGCTGCCTTCGGATACGACCCGCAACCCGTATTCCGGGGCAGCACTGTTGATTTTAATGACCAATCGACTACCGATGCTGGAACACAAATTAACTCGTGGCAATGGAATTTTGGAAATGGAAGCCCGCAATCATCTTCGGCCGAGAACCCCAATAATATTGCATACAACACCATTATGAGCGACAATAACGTCTCGCTTATTGTTACCAACGATATTGGCTGTAAAGACACTGTTGCTCGATCATTCGATGTTCGGAACAATCCACCTGACCTTGATGATTTTACGATTACTTTAATCGAAAATTCATCGTACTCATTTAAGATAACTGATTTTACCGATCATTATTCCGACCTCGACAACCACAGTTTACAAACAATTAAAATTGAAAATGAGGCTCCGAACGGCTTGTTCCGTTACAACGGGGCTCAATATATTATTGGCACCGAAATACCTGTAAATAATATTCCATTATTAACATTTATTCCAAACCAGGATTGGCACGGACAAACCGATTGTAACTGGACTGCCTACGACGGAATAAACTGGGGGGCATCGCCAGATATTAACTTTAACATACTCGAAAGGCCAGCACCTCCGGAGTTAAAAGATGTGTTAATCGAAATCCCTAAAGATTCGGTAATCAATATTACACGACAGCATTTTATCAACAGTATTCAAACTACACTTGGAAACTTATTTCAATTCGACAGCTTACAAATACTTACAAACCATACGCCGCAAAATGCCGGACAATTGTTGTTTAATAATCAGCCTGTAAATATTCCCATGCTCATTTTAGACAACGAAATTGATAACAACAATGCTGTGTTTGAATTTACTCCAACACCCAATTTTGGAGGCGATGTAAGCTTTGAATGGAATGTTTTTGACGGGTTTAACTTTGCTGACAATAACGGATATGTTATAATCCGATACCTTAACAGTGCCCCGCAACTAAGCGATATTATTTATACCGATGTTCCCGAGGATCAGCAAGTAATTATAAACAAACAAGTTTTTATCGATCATTTTTCAGATAATGATATTTACGATATACCTGTTACATTATACATCAGTGATCTTCCTCCCAGCTCCGAAGGAGTATTTTTATTTAACAATCAGGAAATCCGATCAAATTTTCAGGTATCGTTTGCTCAATTTAATCAAATTATTTTTGTGCCGGCTGCCGGTTTCGAAGGCACTATAAGCCCTACAACGTGGAAAGCATCCGATGGTACCGATACTGGCGAAGCAATTATACAGATGAGCTTTGTTAACACACCTCCAATCGTTAACGATGTTTCAGTTAGTGGTTTCGAGGATACCGAATTATCGCTTCGAACAATCAACTTTGACAATACAAGCACCCAAAGCCCATTTGTTGATCAAAACCCGAACGACAGGCTCGAAGCCATTAAAATTCTTTCGCTACCCGAAAACGGAACCTTCACCTTTCAGGGCGCCGAAATCGTTCCGGGAGATTCAATCTCACGAATTCAGATTCAACAAGTAAAATACATGCCCAACAGCAACTGGTTTGGAAATACAAGCTTTGAGTACAATGCTTTTGACGGAACCCATTGGGCCGAAACACCGGCAAGTGTTTTTATAACTATTCAGCCTGTAAACGATGCTCCAATAACAAACAGCAACCATTACACAATGCTTGAAAGCACAGTTCTTTCAAACAAAAATATCTCAATAAACGATTCGGATATCGACAACAACATCTCTGAACTAACATATTCAGTTGCCGTAACCGACAGCTCGACAGCAGGACAGCATGGCAACATTAATTTGTTAAATAACGGGATGCTTACTTACACTCCCAACAGATATTACAACGGAAGAGTTGAGTTTATTTATACAGTATGCGACCCCGAAAATGCCTGTAGCAAAGACACAGTCACAATAAGAATATTGCCAATTAACGATGCCCCGGTTGCTTATAACGACACAGTAATTATTTACGAAAACGAAAGAACTCAATCATTCAACTGCATCGATAACGATATTGATATAGATGGAGACCTACCTGCTCTTACTCATGTTGACGGGCAAGAAACCTCGCCAAATGTAAACGAATATGGATTAATTGACTGGGATGCTGCGGGCAATATCACGTTCACTCTTGATGATGAACTCCAAAACCTGAGTGCTAGCGATGCACTTACAACACAAGTTAATTACACAATTACCGACGACTCATTGGCTACAAGCAATGCAACAATTTATTTTATTATTCGTGGTATTAACGATGCACCTGTTGCAACAAACGATGAATTTTACACAACCGAAGGGTTTAACTATATAAGCAGCAGCGATGCTGCCTACAGCAACATTTTACACAACGACATTGACCCTGAAAACGAAGCAATTAGCGTAGTAAGCATAAACAATACTTCTGAAAATGAAATTGATGGCACCTATGGAAAACTATTGTGGAACAGCATCGGTTGGTGGCGATTCGAAGAAAAATTTAATGCAACAAACTCACTAAAACAAGGAGAAATTGCCGAAACTACATACCCATACACAATAACTGACGGAATTGATAATAGCCAAACACCCGGCTATATTTCAATTTATATCACAGGAGTAAACGATAGTCCGGTAGCTGTTAACGACACAATAACCATCAAAGAAAACATTGGAGAACTTTTTGTTGACGACTTAAACCCCAATGTGCTGCTCAGAAATGACAGCGATATTGATAACGATGAAATATACATTATAAAAGTTAACGATACGGTTGACAATACAATTACTACCGATGTAGGTGAATTGCGTTGGAATCACAACGGAACATACAGATACACTCCACGTATCGACTCGGTAATTAAGCTCAGTGCGGTTGAAGTTGCTTACGATATTTTTGAATACACAATTATTGATGCTTTTGGAGCAACAGCCAGTGCTTTGCTTGTTATTGAAATAGAAGGACTAAACGATGCACCTTTTGCTCAAAACGATACCATTGTTATAATGGAAGATACCCATACAACGGTTGTACCCGAAGAGGAAGGCTTGCTGATAAACGATGGCGATATTGACGATGACCCGATTATTGTTTCGGTTAACGAAGATAACACCTATACAAGCCATGGAATTTACGGAACACTTACATGGGAACCAAGCGGTGCATATATTTATACTTCATATCCCGAAATTGTTGATTCTTTGTATAAAGATGAAATTGTAAACGATATCTTCTCATACACTGTACTCGATCCCCGGGGACTAGCCGATAAAGCCAAGCTTATTATTTCGATTGTGGGCGAAAACGACGCCCCACAAGCAAACAATTTCTTTGCATACATCAACGAAAAAGATCCTCCTCTTAGCGTTAACAACCGCAACGAAGGCATTTTAAGCAACGATACCGATATTGATGACGGTGATAATTTTGAAATAATTGACATAAACCAAAGCTCCGATACTCTTACGTACGGAACTTACGGCGAGCTGAACTGGAATTCAGACGGAACATTTATATATACACTCAATCCTGAAACCGACACGTTAAGCTCGCTCGAAATTGTTGCCGATTCGTTTTTATACACAATCGAAGATCGTTTCGACTCAACCGACTTTGCGTGGTTTATTGTCGAAATAACCGGCATAAACGACAATCCTGTTGCTGTTGCCGACACAATGCTTATTTTTGAAGATGAGGCAAGCAAAGAATTTAATCCTGAACAAAACGGTGTTCTTTGGAACGACTACGATATTGACGGTGACTCGGTATGGGTATTGTTAAATCAACCAACGATAAACATCGAAGGTACATATGGTACTCTATCTCTTTCGGATAATGGCAATGCAACATACAACCTTATTGAAAATATTGACACTCTGAACATTAATAGTCTTGTATCGGATGTATTTACATATACAATTACCGATCCTGACGGTTTTACCAGCGAAACACAATTAACCATTTACATACAAGGCGAAAACGATGCTCCTGTTGCTGCCGATGTATTTGTTAGCATACTTGAAACCATCGATACAATTGCAGCACCTGTAAATAGCTACATATCGCTTCTAACAAATGCCACCGATATTGACAAGGACACCCTGTTTGTACCCTCGGTAAACAACAGCATTCAGTATTCGGTTAATTCAGAATATGGAACAATTGAATGGGACTCAACAGGTGCTTATATGTTTATCAATAACCGAAACCTTACCGCTCCCATTGCCGAAGGCGACACAGTATACGATACTATTCCATTTGTTGTTGCCGACAAATATGCGGGTAGCGATACAGCAATGCTCACAATCGAAATTATTGGAGTAAACGATCCCCCAACGGCTGTCCCCGACTCGTTTAATACCGAAGACAGGACACCTCTTACTGTTGGATTGCCTGAAAACATTATGACAAACGATTATGATGTTGATGGCGAAGTGATACAGGTTACCCATATAAACCAAACCCAAAACGACACTATTTTAGGACAATGGGGAATGCTAATCTGGAAAAATGATGGAAGCTTTGTATATCAACCCGACTCGGCAACAGCTGTTGATTTGCTCCCTGATGAAACAATTACCGATGAGTTTTTATATAGTATTGAGGATAATTTAGGCGCAACCGATTCTACATCTCTAATTATTGATATTGTTGGAATTAATAACGGACCAACTGCTTTTGACGATACAATGGTGTTTATTGGAAACACACTGTTGCAGGAACAAGAAATTAATGTGTTGCTTAACGATGTTGACCCTGAACGAGATCCTCTGCATTTAGTTAGTATCGAAAACGACACCTCAAAATCGTTTTACGGATTTTATGGCGAAATTTTCTGGAACGAAAACGGTCAAGTCGTTTTTGTACCTCACCCCGATATAGTGCGTCAACTTGGCCCAAAAGAACAAGCTACCGAGATTTATTCATACACAGCTGCCGATTCCGACAGTGCTACCGGCATGGCAAACATCCATATTAAACTGGTGGGCGAAAACGACCCGGTACAGGCATACAACGATACAACTGTAATTGACGAAGATACATATGCTGCATACAATGTACTCGAAAACGATTTCGATCCCGATGAAAATTTCGATTATGGTTCGCTCAACATTACTATTCAGCCCAAAAACGGCAGAGCTTATGTAAACAGCGCCAATGGTGTTATTTATTACTATCCTGACGAAAACTTCAATGGCATTGACAGTTTGAACTACCGGATTTGCGACGAAGGCATGCCGGTAACGTGCGATAATGCCTGGTTTTTTATTGATGTTACTCCAATAAACGATCCTCCGCTTGCAACACATTTAACCCTTAAAACCAACATCAATACTCCGGTAAGCTTTAATGTGTTTAACCAGGTAACCGATATCGACGATGGCATTAATCCCGAATCGCTGTTAATTCCCGATTCAGAAAAAACAGAACTAATTTCAGACTCCGTTTTAAATTATACTCCCGACTCAGCTTTTACCGGAATTGATGAATTTATTTATTCATTGGCCGATTTCGACAATCAACGTGCATATGTTATTGTTAATATTATTGTGCAAGACAACGGCTTTGGCGCTCAAGACGACTATGCTGTAACTCAGCAAAAAACACCTGTCGAAATTGATATTTTATCAAACGATACAATTAATGGCTTTATGCCAAATCCGATTTCGGTCGACATTAAAGTATTCCCAAAAAACGGAATCGCCGAGTATAACCCTTCAGATCGCACAATTAATTTTACTCCATTTGACAACTTTAACGGTACCGACAGCTTATTTTATACAGTAAAATCTTACAGCGGAAATATTGATTTTGCTAAAGTGAGCATTACGGTAGAACCAACAAATAAACCAATTGTTGCCAACAACGACATAAGCAAAACAACCATCAATACTCAAACCGAAATATTTATTCTTAACAACGATTACGACCTCGACGACGGTATTGACACAACATCAATTTCAATACTAAACAGCCCAACAAATGGCACCCTAAACATCAATTACGCAAAAGGAACAATAACATATACTCCCGATACCGATTTTCTGGGAACCGATCAGTTCAGTTACAAAGTTTGTGATTTAAATTCCGACAGATCGTGCGGTATTGCACGGGTTGACATCCTTGTACGCTCAAAGTACAACGAGTTAAAAGCATACAACGACGATTATTCAACTCTCGAAAATACTGCCGTTGATCTTATTCCTCACCCAATTAACAACGATACTGATTTTGAAGAAGAAATTGACATCGATTATTTTGAAATACTGAATAACCCTATACATGGAACATATACCCTCGACGGAAATAAAAATATAAACTATATACCCACCGAAAATTACAATGGCCCCGACTGGATGCAATACCAAATATGCGATAACAACAACAATTGCGACTGGGCAGAAATTAATATTTGGGTTGAACCGGTAAATACTCCACCTGTTGCAAACAACGATGTGTATATTGTTAGCGAAAACACAAAACAAAGGCTGTATGTTTTATCAAACGATTACGACTCCGATGGTTATCTCGACATATCGAGCCTCGAAATTGTACCGGGAATGGGCCCAGAAAAAGGAACTGTTGAAATCGATAGTCAAACCGGAACTCTACTATACACCCCAATGGCAAATTCCGATGTCGATGATTTTACATACAGAATATGCGATAACGAAGGTGCTTGTTCGCAAGCAACTGTTCAGGTAAATATCGATTTAGGTTCAATTATTTATTACCATATTAAAACCCCCGAAGATACTCCGTACACTTTTGAACTGGCTCCAATAATGGCCAACTTTAATTTGTATTTTGATGTGGCAAGTTTTACCGAAATTACAGCTCCCGAATTAGGAGAATGGCAATTAAACAACAACAATACACACTTTACATACGAACCATTACACGACTCAACAGGCAACGACTTTTTGAATATTCATTTATTTGCCGGCAATCCCGAAACAATGGCCGATTTGCGTATTAGTATCGAAATTATTCCTGTTAACGACGCACCAACTGCAATTACCGATACTGTAATATGGAATATGGCCGCTAACGAGGCTTTAACAACATTCGATTTTATTCTTGAAAACGACTATGATGTTGATGGCGATTCGATTACTCTTATACCCGGGGCAATCGAGTTTAGTGAACATTTTGAAGTAGTATTTAATGAAACCGACAGCACTATTGCAATAACAACAAGCGGTATGGATTGGTGCAACTCATGGTTTACATACCAAATTAATGATCCCTACGGACTGAGCGATACCGGATTGGTTCAGATTATTCCCGACCTTGAAATATACAGTCCGATAGCCGTAGACGATACTTTTGACGTTTTGATGAACAATGTTGAAACCAATGCCGAACAAATGAACAAAACACTCGATGTTATTGCAAACGACATTTTGCTTAATAACCAGCGTTGCACAATTGACACTATCGAAATAATAAGTCCACCACGTAACGGAAGTGCAATTTCAGAGTCAAACAATACAATTACATATACTCCCGAGTCGTATTATTGGGGTCCCGATTCGCTGCAATACCGCATAATCGACATTTGGGGCGAAACCGATACTGCCTGGGCATACATTAATGTAATATTCCAAAACATACCTCCTGTTGCCGAAAACGATAATGTTGACCTTATTCCAGGCCAAACATTCGAAATACTTATTTTAGAAAACGATTACGACCCCGACCCATATCCTTATGGCTATATCGACACAAGTTTAACCTATATTGTTGTTGAGCAAATGCCACAATTCGGACAGGTAAGCATTGATGTTAACACAGGCATAGTAAGCTACACCCCTGTTGATCTTACCTGCGACGACGATAAATTTACCTATGTTATTTACGACAATTATGGCGATACCGCCAGTGCAACAGTTACCATTAAAGCACCGGCCGAAGCCGAAATATTTGCTTACCCCGATACTGTTCGTACATGGCCAACTGTACCTGTCGATTTCAATGTTCTTGAAAACGATTCGGGTTATTTTATCCCGTGGGTCGAAAATTATACTCAACCGTTTACCGGAAATGTTGAGCAAATTGGCGATTCATCATTCACATTCTATCCGTCGAGCGACTTTATTGTTACCGACAGTATGATGTATACACTGGAATCGCCTTGCGGAAATACTAAAACCGGCACAGTAATTTTTATGATTGAGGAACTCCGTGTTCCCGAAATAATATCGCCTAACGACGATGGCAAAAACGATGTACTCATTATTGATGGAATAGAATATTTCCCCGATTCGTGGCTTAAAATATTTAACCGCTACGGACACATCGTATATCAGCGCAAAGCCTACGATAACAGCTGGGGAGGATACTCAAACCGCGGAAGTTTAGGAGGAAATAAACCGCTGCCTACCGGCACATATTACTATACACTTGAGTATAACGACAGTAAAAACAAGCAAGCCGGAATAATATATATTTTTAGATAAATGAAACGCTCAAAACACATATCGACATATAGAAAAATAGCACTCTTGTTTGTGCTGTTAAACATGTGTGCGTTTTATTCAAAAGCTCAGCAAGATCCGGTTTATTCGCAATACATAAACAACCTTATGTCGGTTAACCCCGCATATACAGGCCTGCGGGGTGTTGGAACACTCTCCAATATAAACCGTGCACAATGGATCGAACTCGAAGGAGCCCCAATGAACTCATCAATTACGTATGCCCAGCCACTTGATAGTTTGCATACTGGTGTTGGCCTCGATTTTACATACGAAAACATTGGCCCCGACATTACATACAGCATATTTTTCAACTATTCGTACCGCATACAAACAACACAAAATACACAACTAAGCTTTGGTTTAAAAGGAGGTATGGGCTATAAAACGGCGAATCTTATAGTACTCGACAGATACCATTACGACGACCCCTACATATTGCAATATGGCGATATTGACGGATTACTTTTACCCAATGTTGGTATTGGTGCTTTTTGGTACAGCAGCGATTTTTATCTGGGTTTTGCCATACCGCGCCTCATCAGAAATAAATATATACGCGACAAAACTTCGATTGAAACTGCCAGTCGCGAAGAACTACACTACATGATTCATGCAGCCTATATGCACCGCATAAACGATCAGTTTGTTTTTAAACCCGGAATTTCAACAATTATGACAGCCGGAGCACCGGTTACCGCCGATTTCGATTTTGGGTTTATGTACAACAACAAAATATGGATGGGTGCACGTTATCGCATAAGCGAAGCAGCAGGTGCTTACGTGCATATGCAGGTTCAGGAAAATTTGAAAATCGGATTTTTGTACGAGTATCCTTTAAACGATTTACGAGAGCACAATATTGGTACTATGGAATTGATGCTGCGTTTTGATTTTAAAACCCGTGACACACAGATTTTCCCCGATTTTAGTTTCTAACACAAAGCGGCTTATTGTTTTCCTCTAAACAGATGAACAACTCCCGATTCGCGCCGCTCAATGGTTTTTAATCTTTTCTCGTTTTTTCGGTCAATATCACGTGCTTCGTACTGAATTACATAGTAATAAACTCCGGGGGTAGCCATACGATTACTGTTATTAACAGTACCGTCCCATACCGAAAACTCCGAAGTAAAATCACTCGAAGTAATATTATCGTGTTTCCAGTGGTGAACAATTCCTCCCCATCGATTATATATTTTAACATCGAGGCGTTTAAGCGATCGCGAAGTAATTACCCAATTATCGTTTTGCCCGTCTTTATTTGGAGTAAAAACATTTGGAATACGCATGAGTACTGTATCAACTTTAATAAAAGTACCCGGTGCCATTTGCAGGGTATCGTAGCAATTGCCTGTATCGTTAAGTTTAATTGTAACCAATTTTACTTTGTATTCGCCCGACATTTGATAACTGTGTACAGGCGAATCCTCGTGTAAAATAAAATCAACACTATCAACCGGTTCTTCATCGCCTTTTTCTTCAATTTCGCGCGATATCATGTAATTATCTTTATAAAAAAACCAATATACCGAATCGTAATTAACCGATGTATTATTAAAATTCACTTCGAGCACAGCCTCGCCATCCATAGGATCGGCAACAAAATCGGCTTTTGTTACTTTCGAATCATAGTCGACCGACCCCTCCACTATGCATCCAAATTCATCTTCAATTGTTAAATCGTAACGTACCGGAGTATCCGAAGCAATTGGAGGGAATATTGTTGGAGAAATATACGATCGAACAAGTTCACCCCCTTGTTTCCATTGAACAGTAAAATCGATATTTGGATTACGAACCGATTGTTGGTTGCCCGTATTCTGATCAATAATATTCAGCGGGGCATATTCGTAATCGGCTTCAATTTTAAACTCTTCACAATTCGATGTTGAATCGGGAATTTCGGTTTGTGTTATTTCAATCCAATTATTGAGCACCCAAACCGGCCCAAGGCTGGTTGTATTGCTGTTTTCGATATCGGTAACACTTACGCGGTACATGCCATCGGCAAGATTTGTAATACGCGAGACTAAGGTATCGTTTGCATTTACAGCACCATAATTCTCATAAACATTGCTGGTAAAATTGTATTTTTCCCATTGAAACAACGAATTTTGCCCAAAGGGAGTTTCGGCTTGTAAACTTCCGGCAGCACTGCCTCGCGACGATGCACAAAAAATAAAATAATCGTTACCCATATACGAATTGCCTACAGCTGCATTTGGGGAGGTAATTTGCGCTTGCCCATATATCGAAATAAATGTAAATAAAACCGTCAGGAAAAAATATTTGATATTAGTTTGCATAAATTTTTTGTCTTAATTGATATAGTAAACTCATAAATTCATAAAAAATTGTTCATTCGGTAACTTGCTACTATTTTGCGAATGAACACATTACTTAAAATTTAAAATCAAGATCTTACATTCAATCTTTATTTATCTGTAAGTTGCATACAAATTTATAATTTTATGGCAGAATTATCAGAGTTTGATATAACATCTGTTATTTTTGACCACATATTATCATTACAACCGAAATCCACAACACAATATGAGTTATCAATATCTCGAAGGATTAAATACAGCACAGCGCGAAGCTGCCGAAAACATTTTAGGCCCAAGTTTAGTTATTGCCGGAGCAGGTTCGGGAAAAACGCGTGTGCTTACATGCCGTATAACTCATTTAATGCGCATGGGCAACTCGCCCTCGTCAATTTTGGCTCTAACATTTACCAACAAAGCTGCCCGCGAAATGAAAAACCGAATATCGGAAGTTGTTGGTGTGCATACTGCCCGAAACCTGTGGATGGGGACTTTTCACTCAATTTTTGCGCGCATTTTACGAATCGAAGCTCAAAACATTGGGTACAACTCAAGCTTTACCATATACGACACATCCGACTCAAAAAGCCTCATCCGCAGCATTATTCGCGATATGCAGCTTTCGGACAAAGTATATAAAACCAAAACCGTACTCAGCCGTATATCGGCTGCTAAAAACAATCTGGTAACGGCAGCCAACTACGCTCAAAGCCCCGGAGCGGTTGAGTACGATACAAAAATACGCATGCCCCGAATTGTCGATATTTATAAAGAATACAACCGCAGGTGCAAGGTTGCTCATGCTATGGATTTTGACGATTTATTGCTCAATACAAACATGCTCTTATCGAAAAATCCTGATATTCTCGAAAAATACCAGGAAAAATTTCGTTTTATACTGGTTGATGAGTACCAGGATACAAACTACTCGCAATATTTAATTATAAAAAAACTGGCAGCAAAACACAAAAACATTTGTGTAGTAGGCGACGATGCTCAAAGTATATACTCGTTCAGAGGAGCACGTATCGAAAATATTCTGAATTTCAGAAACGATTATCCGGGATATAAAACCTTTAAATTGGAGCAAAATTACCGGTCAACTCAAAATATTGTAAACGCAGCAAACAGTTTAATCGAAAAAAATACCCGCCGCTTAAAAAAGACGATTTTTTCGGACAACGAAAACGGGAGTAAAATAAAAGTAATTCAGGCACTTACCGACAACGAAGAGGGAATTTTAGTAGTAAATGAGCTGTACGATAACCGCATGCGCGAACAACATCAATATTCGGACTATGCAATACTGTATCGCATAAACGCACAATCGCGTATTTTTGAAGAGCAACTCCGAAAACGAAACATCCCGCACAAAATATATGGGGGCCAGTCGTTTTACGAGCGCAAAGAAATAAAAGACATGCTGGCATATATGCGCATAATTGTAAACAGTGCCGACAACGAAGCCCTAAAGCGAATAATTAACTACCCCACACGCGGCATAGGCCAAACTACACTTACCAAACTTGAGCAAAATGCCAATAAGCAACAAATAAGCATTTGGGAAGTAGCACAGGAACCCCTAAAATATTCATGCGAATTAAACAAAGGCACAATCAAAAAAATTGATGGTTTTATTGAATTAATTCTTCAGCTAAAACAACAATTAGTTGAATCGAGTGCATACGAAATTGCTCTTTCGGTTGCCCGCCACACAGGCCTTATTGACGAATTGTACCGCGATAAAACAGCCGAAAACCTGAGTAAGTTCGAAAATGTTCAGGAACTGCTTAATGCCATACAGGATTTTACCATTAACGCACAGGAAGAGGGAAGGCCACACCGACTCGAAAATTATCTCGAAGAAGTTGCTCTTATTACCGACCTTGACTCAGACAACGAAGAAGATCAGAACAAAGTAAAACTTATGACAGTGCACACTGCCAAAGGACTCGAATTTAAGAACGTTTTTATTGTCGGCCTCGAAGAAAAACTCTTTCCGTCGAATTATTCGGGCTTTTTAAGCACCGAAGAATTAGAAGAAGAACGCAGGCTTTTTTATGTTGCCCTTACCCGCGCTATGAAAAATGCATGGCTTTCGTTTGCACGGCAACGATATCGGTGGGGACAGCTCAACTTTTGTGAACCAAGCCGCTTTATTTCCGAAATTGATCAAAATTATATCGATATAAACGAAAACATTCAAATGCCCTCGTTTATTTCCCAAAGCGAGAAACCTGACAATAGTTTCGAAAAAAAACCTGCGCAAAATTTCAGAAAAACCCCTCCCAAACGCAGCGTTACACCCGATATACCGCAGCTTACAAGGCGCCTTACAAATCTGAAAAACATTCAAACAAACAGCGGATTCGAATATTCGGCACCCGAACTCATTCAACCACAGTGTGTTGTCGAACACCAACGGTTTGGTCGAGGTACGGTTATTAGCATCGAAGGCGATGACTCGAACAAAAAAGCTACTGTACTGTTTACCAACGCAGGACGAAAACAGCTTTTACTTAAATTTGCCAGACTGAAAGTTGTAAAATAATCAAAATCAAATTAAATTTGTATCGCAATTCAATTCTTTAATTAAATTTGCATAGCCTGTCAAAAAAAAACAGCAACACCCAATCTATTCTCATTTTTTAAACTTACATTTTAGTATTCTACACGAAATCATTATTTAAATGGATTATAACTCGAATAGGAAAAAACTGGTAATGCCCGAATACGGCAGAAACATTCAAAACATGGTTAATCATGCATTAACCATCGAAGACAGAAAAGAAAGACAACTTGCAGCACAAACAATTATTGATGTTATGGGAAATTTATTCCCTTACTTGCGCGATGTCGATGATTTTAAACATAAATTGTGGGATCACTTAGCAATAATGGCCGATTTTGAGCTGGATATTGATTACCCGAACGAATTGCCCACACGAGAACTATTACTCGAGAAACCAAACAGAATCCCCTACAATACCGACAGAATAAAATACAAGCATTATGGCCATGTAGTCGAAAAAATGATAAAACGCACTACCGAATACCAGGAAGGGCCCGATAAAGATTTACTTGTACAGATGCTGGCCGATCACATGAAAAAATGTTATCTGACCTGGAACAAAGAAACCGTAACCGACGAAAAGGTTATGGCTGATTTTTTGGAGCTCTCGAAAGGAAAAATTGATGTTCCCGACGATTTTCAACTTAAAGAAACTAAAGATCTGATACAAAAGCCCAAAAAGAAACAACACTCTGGCGGAAAACGTCAGAACTACAAAAAACGATAACAAGGAATTAAACAATATTTCTCTGCAAAATTTTCAAGGTCAGCTATGTCAGTATTTGTAATCGAAGGAGGAAAAACACTCAAAGGAGATATATACCCGCAAGGAGCAAAAAACGAAGCCCTGCAGGTAATATGCGCGGTGCTCCTTACTCACGAAAAAGTAACCATACACAATATCCCCGAAATTAGCGATGTACTTCATCTTATCGATATTTTGAAAATTTTGGGAGTCGAAACCCAACGAATCAAAAAAAACACATACTGTTTTTGCGCCAAAAATGTTGACCCTGCAATAATGAAAACCGAGAAATACATGCGCCTGTCATCGAGCCTTCGGGGTTCGGTAATGGTTATGGGGCCCATGCTTGCCCGCTTCGGATATGGTTTTATTGCTAAACCCGGTGGCGACAAAATCGGGCGCCGAAGGCTTGATACACACTTTACCGGATTTGAAAAACTAGGAGCAAAATTTGCTTACAACCCCGACGAGAAAGTTTACGAAATAGGCGGTAAAAATCTGCAGGGAACATACATGCTGCTCGACGAAGCTTCGGTTACCGGAACTGCAAATATAATTATGGCTGCTGTAATGATTAAAGGCACAACAACAATTTATAATGCAGCATGTGAGCCTTATATACAGCAACTTTGCTCTATGCTGGTAAGCATGGGTGCTAAAATCGATGGTATTGGATCGAACCTTATTACCATAAACGGAGTAAGTGAACTTAAGGGATGCACGCACACTGTTGCCCCCGATATGATTGAAATTGGCAGTTTTATCGGCCTTGCGGCAATGACAAAGTCTGAAATCACAATTAAAGAAGCAATGCCCGAAAAACTGGGAATAATCCCCGATCAGTTTAAAAGGCTCGGTATTAAAATCAACATAAAAGGAAACGATATCCATATTCCGGCTCAAAACTCATATCAAATCGAAAGCTTTATCGATGGGTCGATAATGACTATTGCCGATGCCCCATGGCCCGGGCTTACTCCCGACCTTTTGAGTGTGTTTTTAGTGATTGCAACTCAAGCAAAAGGGAGTGTGCTTATTCACCAAAAAATGTTCGAAAGCCGTTTATTTTTTGTCGATAAACTTATTGACATGGGAGCTCAAATTATTCTATGTGACCCACACCGTGCTACAGTTATTGGGCTTAACCATCAACACCAACTCAAAGCAACAACCATGGTTTCGCCCGACATCAGAGCCGGTGTAGCCCTGCTTATTGCAGCAATGTCGGCTAAAGGAACAAGCAAAATACACAACATTGAACAAATTGACCGTGGTTACGAAAATATTAGCGAACGCTTAAACAAAATTGGCGCAAATATTCAACGCATCGAATAAATCATTTTGTATTTTTAAACCTCATTTTACTTTAAGCAAAAATGGTTACCAAAAAAAAGAAGGGCATTTCGGAAAAAGAGATTAAAAAGCAACGGCAAAAAGAACTACTGCGTGAATTGCTGCCCCTGGCAAAATCATTCGGTCTGTGGATTGTTTTGGTTGTAATTGTTGCATGGGACTATACAAATACTCAGTGGTTTGCAATGGCATTTGTACACTACACAAGCTATTTAAGTATTTGGATCAGCAAATTGCTTTTTATTCCTGCTCAAATTATTGGTGCCGGAACCACAATGATGACTACAATCGAAGTAAATTACCTTTCGGTATCAATTAATAACTACCCCATGATTATCGAACTCGAATGTTCGGCATATCATGCATATTTAGCAATTGTTGCTTTGGTTGTTTTCTCAAAATGGACAGTAAAACAAAAAACGCTTGGAGGCCTGATTATTTTTGCTGCCCTATCGGTAATCAATAGTTTGCGAATTATTATTCTGGGAATTATTGGCCGTAATAATCCACAAATATTTGACCTGATGCACGATTATATCTGGAATATTCTTTTGGTTATTGTGATTTGGGGATTATGGGAAATTACCAACAACATCATCAATAAAAAAAACAAATTGAGCAAAACCTAAGCAACTAAACCCAACAATATTAACTCAGTAAAAGGAAGCTGTATGAGAATAAAAAAATATTTGCGCAATATTGTGTTTATTACCTTAAGCTTTGTTTTATATCTGGCCTGGAATAATGGTGGCGAAAAAATATATGCAAAAGCGGTTAGTTTTGGAATCGAAAAAGTTACTTCACGTTTCTCGTCAATCGAAAAATCGAGCATTAAACATTTCGAGAATCAAAACAAAACACTCATTTATTGTTATTACCCCGATCGCACAACAAACATTGCCGTTGAATTTTGCCTGCCTATTGTTTTGCTTCTGGCATGGCATATTGCCTTATTTTTCGACAGCAGGCTTAAGGCTAAAACTGCTTTAAAAATGATGTCGATTAATATCTTCATAATTTATTTTCTGCAGATTTTATTTCCATTACTCTTGTTCAACATCAGCCAATCGAAAGTAAAATCAACCGGACTGTTTATCGGCCTTCAGATTTTTATTTTTCTTGTACTTTTCCTCATTATTAAAGATTCGTTGATTATTAAATACAAATATTCTTCGATAAACAAAAAGTAATATTTTTGATTTTTACAGATCCAATAGTGCTTTAGATTTTTTGACATGAGACATTTGACAAATTTTTTGTAATAAACTAAACAGCGAGCATATATGCGGCAGCACCACCCTTACACATACAAATTATTGTCAACAACTAAAAAAAAACACTAACGAACCATTGAGATTACTGTGTAATCTTTTTTTGAACTTTAGTGCAATTTTTGTATTTATGTACATTGAATTTCAAAAACGAAAAACGTATAAAATGAAATCAGCTCGACATATCATCCTTTTAATTTGTGCTTTAAACATGGGGCAAATTGCTTTTTCGCAAGCCATTGGTACAAACCCGGGCAACAAAGCACCAAACATAAGCGGAATAAATTTGCAAGGCGACACAATAAGCCTCGAAAACCTAAAAGGCAAGTTAGTATTAATCGATTTTTGGGCATCATGGTGTGGCCCGTGTATTCAGGAAAATCCCAATATTGTAAATACCTATACACTCTTCAAAGATTCAAGTTTTATCCATGGCGATTCGTTTGCAGTTTTTAGCGTATCGCTCGATAAAGACCGGGCACGCTGGCAGAATACCATTAAACAACAAAAACTCAACTGGCCATGGCACATTAGCGATTTAAAAGGATGGAATTCGGAATATGCCCGGATGTATAAAATTCGCAGCATTCCTTCGAACTTTTTAGTAAACGGCGATGGTGTAATTATTGCCAAAAATCTGCGTGGCCCTATGCTTAAAAAGGTTCTCAGTGAACAGCTAAAAAGCGAGTAAAAAGGGCAAGGCTTTAATGATACTCAATTCAAAAGGAAATAGCGTACGAATCGGATGCAAATGCCCCCAAAAAACCATATCCATTGCTTATGTTATTATAAACCGGAACCGGGTACTCACTAAATGGATCATCTTCTGAAAAGAAATTATCCTCAAGGCTATAAATATATTGTACCATCGATGAAGAAATGTGGTATAAAACAATCTGTATTTCCTCGTGCTCGTCATTTAAAAAATATATCGATTCGCCTTCAATCACTCCATTTTTTGCAACTTCATCACCTATAACTTTATTATACAGCAAGTTTTTGTCCCACAAACAACCATCCTCACCGGCCGACACAACTCGCACCATATAATGATTCCGTTCATCCGGAATATCGGTAAAACGATAATGAACTTTGATTTTGTACAAATTGTCGGTCGTCTTAACATAAGCCGTATCTACTGAAACTTTTTGCATAAGGCCAAGCGATGATGAAATTGCAGTTGGCATATTATCGGCTTCGGCTTTAATCTGGTATTTGTTACCCATAACAGGCGAAAACGATGAAGGGGAATAGTACCAATAACCATCATAGGTATTCAGGCCGAATAGATAAGCTCCATTTTCGTATAACGAAACCACCGCATTGCTTACACTATCGCTGCAAGTGGTACACGAATGGGCTACGGTTTTTTGTAAAACCAAGCGAACACCTTCGGCTTGATTAATAAAACCATGAAACACAAGAAAGTCTCCTTTATATGGGATATCCAATTCTGTTTCTACTTCGGAAACATTACACGAAAGAGTTGTTAATACAAACAACAAATAAACTAAATATCTAAAAGTTGATTCCATAGCTTACAGTAGGTATTATTCCAAAAATTGATGTTAATACTAATTTATTGCTCGTCCGATCAACGTGAGCATACGATGCATTTCGCCGATTATAGGCATTGTATATACTAAACCGAAGATGCTTTAAATATCCTTTCTCTGACATCCACTCATGAGTCAGCATAATATCCAAACGATGATACGGTGGAAGCCTGTATCCATTTACTGATGAATAAAGGTTGTACGATTCGAAATGTTCATTTCCTGTAAAATAACCATCAGTCAATGTAAACGCCTGCCCCGACATGAGCCTGAACGATGATGCCAACTCCCAGTCTTTTTGTAATGTAAACAAACCTGTTAACGACAGCACATGTCTGTAATCATATGTAAACGGAAATGGTTCTCCCCCGTTAATATCACTAAACGTCCGGTTGCTCCACGAAAGTGTATAAGCCATAGTCCCCCTCACTTTACCGGCAGTTTTTTCACAAAGAAACTCAACACCATAGGCTTCACCCTGTCCATCAAACGATATACGATCGTATATGTTTCCCGTATTCTGCTCCACTCCCGAGTAACTATATTCTACAAGGTTGTACATTTTTTTATAGAAAGCTTCTATTCCGTAGTCGATTTGAGGACTAGTACCAAAAAAACCTGCTGCAAACTGATGCACTTCCTGAGGTTTAACCGTACTGTTTGACAGAATCCACACTTCCATTGGATTTCCTTTAAAGTTGCTGAGCAACAAATGTGTAAACTGATGGTTAAGTGTGTAACTGGCTTTTATTGAGGTATTGTCGCCCAACATAGCTTTGTACGACACGCGGGGATCGAACCTAAAATAATTGGTACCTTCCGAAACAAAACCACTTGGCCTAAGCCCAAGGTTTATTGATGTATTGTTAATTGGCTGATATTCAAACTCAAAAAAAGTCGACAAATTTATAGCACGAAAAACAAAATTCTGCCCATATACAGTATCTCTTAAAACACCCGATGCTTCTTTAAAAAAATCCTTTTGTATATTGGGGCTTGCCTCATAAACAGAGCTTTCGATCCCGAATTTAAATTGCATTTTGTTTGAAAAATTGTAATCGGCAATACTTTTAAGCGAGAGGTATGAAATTTTTGAGTGATCGGACGATTTAGAGTTCTCGTCTTTCTCATCATCTTTTTTGACAATATCACTAAAGAATGTATTTGAATACAACGAATATGCAACAGATGTTGAAAGGAACAACTTGGACGAATAATTTTTTTTGCTTCCTCCCGAAACGAGTAAATTATGATGCCTAAAACCCGATTTATCGGCACCTGCCCTATCGGTGTTGTTTGCCGAGTAAAAATCGCTTGATGCAAACACGTTGAGATACTGCTTCGAGCTAGGAGAATGTTGATGGCTCAGCTTTGCATTAATGTCGAAAGCATTGAGGCTAATCATGCTCATTCCGTTATAAAGAGCTGCCCGGTATTCTAATTCATCAATGTACTTAATCCGCTTGGGCAGGTTTATTACATCGAAATATGTAGTTCGTGCTGCTACCATGTACGAAGTTTTACCCCCGGCAATTGGGCCTCCAATTGACACTCCTGTGGTTAGTGTACCAATTTCAAGCTTGCAATCGTGCTCCGAACGCTTACCTTCTTTCATCCGGATATCGAGAATAGACGATGAGCAATTCCCGTAGCGGGCAGGGAATCCGCCTTTGTAAAGATCGATGTTACCAATTGCCTCGGGATTAATGCTCGAAACCAAGCCCAGTGCATGATTGGTGGTAAACAAGGGAGCATCGTCAATTAGAAAAAGATTCTGCCCCGATGTACCTCCCCTGACATAAAGTCGCGAAAACCCCTCTTTCCCATTAGTAATACCCGGCAGGTAGGTAAGACTTTTTATTATATCGGGTACACCTGCAAATGTGGGTAACGATACAATTTTGCTAACAGGGACATTAATTTTTCCTAATATGGTTTGCATATGCAGTTTCTCGCGGGAGGTAACAAGCACCTCCTCCAGCTCATGAGGGCGCAAATAAACCACTAACATAGTGTCGGTCTGACTCTGAATTGAAATTGTATCGGGGCTACAACCTACAAAGCTAAATACCAGTGTAGACGGTGCTTCGGCTTTCATACTAAAAAAACCCTCGTGATTGGTGTAAACAATGCTCTTATTGTTAATATTAATACAGTAGGCATTAGTTATGCTTTCAGCCGACCCCTCGTATTTAACATATCCATACACAGTATAACCTTGTGCTTTTACCCCATTGCCAAGTAACAAAAAAGCACTAAAAAATAAGAAAAAAATAAAATGGTAAAGTCTCTTCATCGCGAATTATTCAATCTCGTTTGCTTAGTCGTATTTTATAAGAAACATACACATTCCATACATTATACTTGAAGAATACCCTTGGTTCGATACCATTCGTCTGCTCATACAAATCGGTATAAGTTGCAAAACCCGAAAGGTAAATATGATCGGTAAAGCCAAGTTCTACCCTGTCGAAAAAAGTATAGTTTATCCCCCAGTAAGGGAAGGCTGTGTATTTTTTAAAATAGTTGTATTTCTCAATGCTTTTAAAAATATGCGAAGTACCTGTTTGCGAAAAATTATTATAAAAATTATTTATTAAACCAAGCTCCACCCGTAAGTCTAATAACGGCTTGTATCGTATTGCTACAGGAACTGAAATATAACGAAAATTGACATGAGTATCGCTATAATCAGACAGGTATTGCTGAACCTCTTTGGGCGATGATATTACGCAGGCATAGTTTGACAACCCACCACCCAATTTAACAGAAAACCCTTTCGGAAAATCGTGTATTATACCAAGCTCATACTGACTATATAACCCGGGATTGAAAGACATCGCCATATGCAAATCACTAGTTTCAAATTTTTTGATTTTGGTTTTACCAATACCCGCTTTACCGTAAAGAGATGTTTGGGCATATGCCCCCGAAATAAACATCAACAAAAACACTGATAGTAAAAAAGTTGTATATACGCTTTTCATAAATGTGTGTTATTATACAATAAATATATATTTTTTAATATTATCCGGATAAGAAGTCCTAATAATTGAGAAAAATATGAAATGGTAAAGTCTCTTCATCGCGAATTATTTATCTCGTTTGCTTAGTCTGATTTTATAAGAAACATAAATTTTCAATATATTATATTTAAAGAAAATACTTGGATCAATTCCATTCTGCTGCTCATACCAATCCGTATGAACAGCAAAATGCGAAAGGTAAATATAATCGGTAAAGCCAAGCTCTACCCTGTCGAAAAAAGTATAGCTTAGCCCCCAATAAGGAACAAATGAGTATTTTTTAATATTATAAAAAAACTGCAATTCCTGATAAGTATGCTTAAGAAAAATTTTATTCACAAAACCCGCTTCAAGATTCAATCCCCATTTAGCATTGTACCTTACACCTAATGGAAGTGTTAAATAATAAAACGTATTTATTTTATCAAAATAATCATCCGACACAGGTACATAATCATCAGGCAAACCTACTGTGCATGAATACGTTGAAAATCCACCACCAGCCTTTAATGAAAATTTATTTTTGAATTTTTGAATTATTCCAATTTCATAATACGGATTATAATTTGGTAAAAAAGTATTTCCAATATTAGCATCTGTAGTTTCAAATTTTTTGATTTCGGTTTTACCAATACCAACTTTACCGTAAAGAGATGTTTGGGCATATGCCCCCGAAATAAACATCAACAAAAA
>CAZARW010000026.1:0-1826 GCA_964487645.1 uncultured Prolixibacteraceae bacterium | reverse complement strand
AAAAGTTGTATATACGCTTTTCATAAATGTGTGTTATTATACAATAAATATATATATTTTAAATAATAGCCGGACAAAGATTAGTATATTCAAAAAAAATGAGATAAACTACACTAATCTTATGCCCGGTTAAGCAACATGTTAATTAAAAACCACAGTTGCTGTTACAGCAAATGCCTGCATAAACACCATCTACTGCTGTCCCTCTTGTCCATGCCTTTAGCCTGGCCTTATAAAATCTAGTCCCTGTATTTATCGGGTCGTTAAATAATAAAGGGCCGGTATATAACCTTCGTCTATAAATCCTTTGCTCCGGAGATTGTCCGCCAGACGGATTGTTTAATATATACGGCTCTGTTAATATACGATCGCAGGTTCCGGTACATCCATATTTGTTGACACACTCATAAGTTCCCGATTTATATATACGTTCAAACCCTACTTCAAGATCTGACCAGTGATGAACTGTTTCATAAGTATATGTTTGCCCCCATATATTTTTCTTTTTCCCAGTAATCGTCATGTCGATATTCTGCTGATATGTAACACAACATGGTGATTCACAAATACAATCAATTCTAATTTGCAACTTTGCTTCTACCTTACGATATGTTCTATTGTTTCCATTATTATCTTCCGAATCAAAAATTGAAGCGGTTCCACATCCTGCAGACTTTAAGGGAACTGATTCTTCTTTTATTTGATGGCTCACAACATCTTTATTTGAATTAAAATTTGATAAAGCCAACTCAAAATTCTTGGCTTGGGTTACTTCAACCTTCTGTGGAAATGCCTTATGATACATATCATTAATGCAAAAAATACCATCAGCATTTCCAACAAGATTAAAATTAGAACCAATTTCAACTAACTCCATCTCGTTATCGTTCAAATAAATCAATTTTGGATTTTCAGCAGCAATTTTATAAAATTCTTCCTCATTTGAAATAGTATCAATGTTTCGCAGTATTTCATTCTGCTTTGTCTGAAATGAAACAAAACCAATTGATTTCTCCCACAGCTCAAACTCTTTGTGATCTAATTGCATCAATGAGTCTAATAAAAATTGATAAGCATCCAAATTTTTAAAGTGTAACACACCCTCGTCTACCCAATAGTTAGAGACAACATTATTTTCATTCCCGCTAAAGGATTCTTTTTCACATGCTTGAAATACAAAAACAAAACATGCAATTAATAGTAATAACTTTTTCATTTTGATTATTTTTGTAGTGTTAGTTGAGCCCATATGAGCGACACACTCAGGGCTCGGTTATTTAAATTAACAGGCGGTTCACAGGGTTTTGCCCGGCCGCCTGTTTTTTTATTTGCTCGCCTGAAGCAATTGGCGTTACACGCACGGGCAAAACCCAATAATTCGTTATCCGGGTTTATTCCATAGGCAAACATTTTTTTTATAAAGTGAATACTTGCAAGAGTTGGTTCGTTTTTAAATACAAGAAAATAGACTTGCTATACAAAGCATTAAATATTAATGTCTTAAACATCAATCTAATCAAAACACATATAGAGTATTGTCAACACCTTAAAAAAGCTTAACAAACTATTGTACTTTTTTATATACAGCAATTACTGCAAGTGTATTATCCATAAGAAAAAACGGGGTATTTTAGTCTCATTGTTAAGTGGGTTTAATACGTTAATTACTGGCAATAATAATAATAATAATAATACAAAAATATTTTACGCTTTTTTACTGTAAAATATTTATTTTTTTTGATTAATGGACGTTTTGGTTTGACGAAAATGGCTAAGTACATGACAAAAAACTAAACACATTTATAGCGTCCTGATTTTTAAAGTTT
>CAZARW010000025.1:0-34977 GCA_964487645.1 uncultured Prolixibacteraceae bacterium | reverse complement strand
CCGGTACACAACGCCGGAAGGGTAAACCGGTATGGTAACCAGCAGGTTAAGCCCGCCCGCCCCGCGCCCGCGGGAAATCCGTCGCCGAAATCGCGCCGGCCCGGCCGGCTTTACCGGGCATTATATTTTTCATATGCTCTTTAACCGAGTCTTGATCAAACAGTATAATATCGATTTGATTGGTGAGCCACATCCAAAACGAAACAATAAAAAGCATTGCAAATAAATGATAAAAGACAATATATAATTGTCCTTTATCGGGGCCGTTTGCTCCAATTACAACGTACCACATGCCTAAACCAAGAAGCATATAAATTGCATTCGAAATTATAACATCAACCAGAGTAATAGCAATACTCAGGTTATATACATTGTATTCGAAAAAAAACTGAACAGTCGAAAATATTATCCAAAATAAGACATACCAAATAAGTATTGCCGGATTTTTTATAAGTGGATGCTTCATTTTGTATTATTTTTCGATAGATACATACGAGTACTTTTTTTAATTTATCATAAATAATTCTTTACTCTTTAATGTATTTTTATGTTTCGAACTTCGGTGCCACCAAAAATGCATACACCGGTAATTACAACTGTTTTTGACGGATCGGGGGCATAATGCGGATCTTTAATTCGCAAATCGCTGTAACCCCCAAATATTGTAGTTACCTTATTAAGTACGGTCCAGTTGTTAGGAACTTTAAGCACATGCCCTCCAAAAAGAGTAGTAACATCAATAGTGCATCCCTCGGGCGAAATCTGACATTGCCGTAAATCGATATCCGACCCACCAAAAACTGCAGTTGAACGTCCTCCCAGTAAATTTAATGTTGACATATTTATTTCGCGGCTTCCAAAAATTACAAATTCGTCGAAATAATCGCTCGATGCGTCATAAACATTTTTTGATTTAAAATCGTAGTGCATATTGTCTTCCGCTCGATATTCGGTATTACCAGAATTGTCAGCGCTTGTTTTGCTGTCTGAATAAAATGTCTGTTTATTGCTTCCGCCATCATCGTCGGGAGGATTGTGTTTATAGCGCGAATGTTTTTTTATACGCTTAGGCTTTGGAGCAAACATTAACGATACTCCAACCAAAAGAACAACTACCGGCCAGAAATACCGTTTTATTTTGTAGTAATCCTCAAAAATATCGGGAAGCATTAAAAAGGTTCCAAGTCCCATAACAATAATTCCAGCACTTTTGCTTCCGTTAAAAAAGATGAAGGCACCAATAACCACCATCAACATTTTCCACGAAAGAAGAAAATCATACAATTCCCAATCCAGAACTCCGGCGCGGTATAAAATCATTACCAAACCCAATAGCAATAATATAAATCCCAAAAAAAACCTGCCTCCGTT
The DNA here is from genome assembly GCA_964487645.1 of uncultured Prolixibacteraceae bacterium. Classification (GTDB taxonomy): domain Bacteria; phylum Bacteroidota; class Bacteroidia; order Bacteroidales; family Prolixibacteraceae; genus Roseimarinus. The sequence goes on along the minus strand of CAZARW010000025.1, from coordinate 33,606 downwards.
AAAATTCTGTTTCTTTTCCATATTGATTATATTTTATGACTCAAAAATAGAGTAATATTCTTAATCATATATCGAACAATCGATAAAAGAACCTGATTTATCGGTTAATGAATCGAAAACGAAAATAAAAAGAAGTATGATTTTTTGTATAATGAAAGTTCAGAATATTATACAGCTGCACCATTAACAAAGAATTGGTAACATATATAACTTTTGCACACAGCAATATGTCGTCCATTTATAGCGTAATACTCTTTTATGTAATTATAAAAAATTTATTTGATTTCTACTAAGCTGCTATCGAGCACAATATATTTATTTTTAGGTAATGTAATTTCCCGTAAATTTGATTGATATCGAACCATAAGATGTGAACCGCTGTTTGAATGTATTTTAACTTTTTGCAGTTTCCCATTATCCCAATCAATATCGACTTCGAAATTACCGCGAGCTTTTAACCCTTTTACATGCCCGCTACTCCATGCATTTGGCAAAGCAGGCAGCAAATGTATTTCGTTGGCATGGCTCTGCATAAGCATTTCGGCAATGCCTGCAGTTGCGCCAAAATTCCCGTCAATTTGGAAAGGAGGATGCACATCGAATAAATTGGGCAAAGTAGAGTGCTTAAAAAGCTCGAGCAAATTATGATACGCTTTATCTCCATCGTTTAAACGAGCAAAAAAATTCATAATCCATGCACGGCTCCAACCAGTATGTCCTCCACCATGCGACAATCGATAATCGATAGTTTTTCGGGCAGCAGCTGCAAGTTCAGGAGTTTTTGTTGTACTAATCATGCTCCCGGGATGCAGTGCGTACAAATGAGAAATATGACGATGTCCGGGTTCAGGTTCTTCAAATTCGCGTGTCCATTCCATAATACGTCCATCGCTGCCAATTTTTACCGGGCTAAGTCGGGGCACCAAACGTTGTAGTTGATTTTTAAACAAGCTGTCGGCCGACAAAATTTCGGCAGCTTCAATGGTGTTATCAAAAAGCTCACGGGTTATCATCATATCCATTGTTGGCCCCATAGTTATATTCGATATCTTTCCATCGGGTGTTTTAAATTTATTTTCGGGCGAACTTGAAGGGCCGGTAACCAAATATCCTGAGTGTGGATCTTCAGTCAAATAATCGACAAAAAACAATGAAGCTTCTTTCAAAACAGGATATATTCGTCGAAGGTAATCAACATCGAGGGTAAACAAATAATGCTGCCATAAATGCTGGCACCCCCATGCTGCGCCCATAGGCCACATACCCCATTCGGGCTCTCCTACTGCTGTTGTCCAATACCATGCATCGGTTGTATAATGAGCGCAAAAACCCCGGCTATTATACATCTGACGGGCAGTATGCCGGCCACGTGTACGTAAACTGTCGATTAAATTAATAAAGGGCAAATGACACTCCGAAAGGTTGGTAACCTCGGCCGGCCAGTAGTTCATTTGTATGTTAATATTGATATGATAATCGGCACTCCACGGAGGAGTTAATCCATCGGCCCAAATTCCCTGCAGGTTTGCAGGCAAATTACCAGGGCGTGATGAACTAATAAGCAAATAACGTCCGAAGTTGAAATACGTTTCAACAAGCCCAAGGTCATTGGTGCCATTTTTTACTGCCTCCAGGCGTTTATCTGTTGGTATTTTAAAAAAATCGTCGGCATGTAAATTTAAATCGACACGATTGTATAATGCCTGATAATCAACAATATGATTTTGCTTTATTTGATTGTACGACATCCCTGCCAGGCGATCAATATCTTTTATACAAGCAACTTTAGGGTTTTGTCCCCAGTAATCGGTACGTGCACTAAGCTGCAATATTAGCTCACTTGCATCTTCAACAATGAGGCTGTCGGCTTGGGCATACACCTTACCATCGCTGCTTACTACACGCAAACAGGTGTAATATTCGACTCCCGGATTTACTCCCTGCATATCAATTCCGCCTGCAGTAACCTGACCATACATTTCAATTGAATTTCCGCTGGTTTTAACATTTGCATCTTTATCTCGCTTAAGGGCTACCGACATGTTTAATTCTCCGGGCTTATCAACAAATACTTTTACAAATAGCACCTGTTGTGGATTGCTCGAAAAATATTCGCGCGTGTAAACAACGTCATCGACTGTATATGTTGTTTTTGCAATGGCCGTTTGTAGATTAAGTTCTCGTGTGTAATTTTTAATGTTACTGCTATGTTGTGTTTTTAAATATAAATCGCCAAGCGACTGGTACATATTCCAGTTATTGTATCCCATAAACCCGGTTTTACAAAGTTGCTGAGCTTGTTCATATTTCCCATCAAAAAGTAATTGCCTGATTTTGGGTAAAACTTTATAGGCATTTTCTCTATCGGTATATTGCTCACGGTTTCCTGTCCAAAGCGATTCTTCGTTTAACTGAATTCGCTCATAATCAGTTTGGCCAAAAACCATAGCACCAATTCGTCCATTACCAACGGGCAAAGCATTATTCCACTGACTTGCAGGCTGTTCAAACCAAATACGGTGTTGAGCTTGCGCAAAAATTGATGTCGTAATAATGAATATCAATATCCCCCAAAATCTTTGCATTGCATGTATTTTTAAATTAGTAAAACAAATATATCAATCATTAACCACAAAAGAATGAGTACATGTATTGTAATACAATGCTATTTGTTCACAACAAAGCAAAAAAAAGCCTGCTAACAAAAAAAACTAACAGGCTTTAATATAAAATTATGAAAAAATTTTACTCATCGGCATTTCCATCAATAGTAACAATCGTTCCGTCGGGGTTGTACTCAAGATCAACAATTTTCATACTACGCAACCATGTTTTGCCACCCGACACCTTGCTGTCGTGATGAAAAAGATACCATTTTCCTTTGTACTCAACAATTGAATGGTGAGTAGTCCAGCCAACAACAGGAGTAAGTATAACCCCCTGATAAGTAAATGGCCCGTATGGATTATCACCAATAGCATAACATAGCAGGTGAGTATTCCCTGTTGAGTATGAAAAGTAATATTTCCCTTTATATTTATGCATCCATGCTGCTTCAAAAAAGCGACGATTTTCGTCTTGAGTCAACAGTGGTTTACCGTACGAATCGAGAATTACCACATCGCGTGGCTCTTCGGCCATTTCAAGCATATTATCCGATAATTTTACAATTTTAGCGCAAATTGCAGGTTCATCGGGATTACGCAAATCGTCGTTATCTTCGTATTTTCCGTTTTTGTAGCGCTGCAATTGTCCACCCCAAATGCCACCCCAGTACATGTATTTACTTCCGTCGTCGTCGGTAAATACAACCGGGTCGATACTGAAACTTCCTTTCATGGGTTCGGGCTGAGCTTTATAAGGGCCTTCGGGTTTATCGGCTACAGCAACTCCAATTTTAAATATATCCTGTTTGTCTTTTACCGGGAAATACATATAGTATTTTCCATCTTTTTCGGCCACATCGTTCGACCACATTTGGCGGCCTGCCCATGGCACATCGTCAATATCGAGAGCCACACCGTGATCAACAACTTCGCCTTCGGCATCGTCCATTGAATACACATGAAAATCACGCATATTAAAGTGTGCTCCGGTATCGTCCTCGGGAATACCTGATTCGATATCGTGCGAGGGAAAAATATACAATTTTCCGTTGTAAACATGAGCACGCGGATCGGCGGTATAAATACTTTTTATTAAATGACGTGGTTTTTTTGACATAACATTCTATTTTAAAAATTCTACATTGTTTTGTTTTGTGCTTCTTCGATAATCATATCAACAATAGGCTTTGCCTCGTAATTGCGATCGAAAAGCAGAGGATAATCTGTCCGCCCATGAATTGGATAATTGTTTTTCCACGAGTATTTGTCAGACAATCCCCACATAGTAACACGGCTTATTTTATCGCTGTGTTTTATAAAAAGATTAAAGAAATCCATATACCTTTCGTAGAAAGCATCTGCAGCTTCCTGCGTTAATCCATCAGGATAAGGATTAAGTCGTTCCTGGTAATCGAGATTTACCGACACATCGGCACTTGCTTCCCATGGGTTAGGTAATGCCGAAACATCAAGTTCTGTAATCATTACATCGCAATCTAAATCGGCAAATGCAACAATACTTTTTTCGAGCTCCTCAATTAAAGGGAAATCCATCATATAATGCCCCTGTATTCCAATACCATCGATTTTTATACCTTGTGCTTTAAGTTCACGAACCATTTCAACAACAGTTTCACGACGGCCGGGTTTTACCATATTGTAATCGTTATAGTACAATTCAGCATCAGGGTCGGCTTGATGAGCAAATTCAAAAGCGAGCTGAATATACTCTTTACCAATAATTTTATAAAACTGATTTTCACGGTACGAACCATCATCTTCAATAGCCTCGTTAACAACATCCCAACCATGAACACGACCTTTATAACGGCCAACTACTGTAAAAATATGGTTTTTCATGCGCTCTATTAACACTTCACGACTAACCTGATTTCCCTCATCGTCGACATATAGCCACTGTGGCGATTGCGAATGCCAAATTAAGGTATGGCCTATAATGAACATGTTGTTTTTCTCGCCATATTCAACAAACCGATCAGCATCATCAAAAGTAAATTTTCCTTCGGAAGGTTGAATTAAAGCACTTTTCATGCAATTTTCGGCTACTATTGAATTAAAATGCTTTTTTATGAGCACATTAGCCATACTATCGGCTCCATTTGTTTGAAATGCATTTACTGCAACCCCCATTAAAAAATGATCGTTCAGAGCATCTTTTAACGTACCGGGTTGTTTTTGCTGTGTTTGACACGATGATGCTGCGAACACAACAAAAAGTAAAACAAGTATTTTGAACAGTTTTTCCATAAGTACAATTATTCTCTATTGCAATCGTCTCATTTCGAGTTCGGCTTGCATTTTTTCGTTATATGATTTTGATATTGAATAGAAAAACAAAGCAATAACACCAATAAAGAATGTGATGGCAGGAATTATACTTGCTGATAATTTTATACCTTCGATTGCACTTGCTGTTTGATCCTGATTTGCAACAAAACCAAAGCTTTCAATAATTCCTCCACAAATAGCACCGCCAAGACCCAAACCAGCTTTTAATGCAAATACAATACCTGCAAATACAAAACCTGTTGCCCTGCGATAATTTATATACTCTGAGTGGTCGGCAACATCACCCATCATTGCCCATAATAATGGAATGGTTGGAGCATATGCTAAGCTTTTAAGTATGTTGATTATAAAAATCACTTTAATGTTTTCGGTATCGACAAAATAGAACATCGATGTAAATACCGCAGTTAAAGCCAAACAAATAATAAATACGTTGCGCTTACCAAAAATGTTTGATAAAAACGACGACAATAACATAACACCTGCAAGTGTCACTATTTGCCCAAACATGTTGAATAAACTAAATCCAACAGCAAATACATTACTAAGATCAGGTTGGGCAATTAAACCAAATGCATCAAGAAAAGTATGCCATACACCATATGTAACTCCTTCGACATTGACCAATCCAAAACCTTGCAAAAAGTTATACAAAGCAGTTTTATCAACTACATAATTAAAATAATACGACATACTACTACCCCACATGGCCAATGTTGTGAACAAAAAGAGAGTGAGTACAAACATTGATATCCACGGACGGCTTTTTACAATATCCTTAAAATCTTGTTTTATCGAATTTTGTTGCCCTTTAGGAGGAGATATGCGTTCTTTAGTCGAGACAAAAGTTATAACAAAAAGCACAACAGTAACTATAGCAAAAAGTAAAATGGTTGACGACCATCCTTTTTGATCATCGCCTTGTCCGAATTTTGCTACCAATGGTAAAGTAAGACCTTGTACAACAAATGTTGCAATAGTTGCAGTTATAAATCGAATCGATGAAATGCTTGTACGTTCTTTAATGTTACTTGTCATTACACCACCCAATGATGAATAGGGGGTGTTGTTAAATGAATATAACGACATGAGCAATGTATATGTTACTCCAGCCCAAAGAATTTTACCCCGTTCGGATAAATCGGGTGTGGCAAAAGCAAGAATAAAAAACACCGCAAATGGTATTGCTGTCCACAATACCCAGGGACGATATTTACCCCATCGAGTATTTGTTCGATCAGAAATTATACCCACTACCGGATCGACAAAGGCATCGAAAAATCGAGCAAAAAGTAAAATCATTCCGGCTATTGATGCTTTGATTCCAAATACATCAGTGTAAAAAAACATTTGGAACATCATCATCATCTGGAAAACCAGATTGGCGGCACCATCGCCCATACTATACCCTAACTTTTCTCTAAATGAGAGTTTTTGTGAAGCAGATTTATTCGTCATTTTGTATCGTTTAAAAAGTCTGTAATTTATATTGCATTTTGATTGTTCATTAAATATCTTGTCAAATATAATCATTAAAAGTTTTTTTGTGCAATCTTAAACATTTTTACAAAAAACACGAACAACATCAACAATCTATATATATCTGTATTACAGGCATATGTATTGCATATACTTTTTTAAAAGTTCAATTTTTTCACCTTATGTTGCTCAAAAATTCAACTTTAATTTTAAGCTTACATGTTTTAATAATTATCTAAAATTGCAACAATGCTTAACTTATATATTGAATAAGCGTAGTTTATTATTATCAATATATAAAACAATCATTAATACCAAAAACTTAATATTATTATATTAGAGACGGGTTATTAAAACGAAAATAAGAATTATTTCTTCATCCATTCAAAAACTTTGTAATGATCTCCATTCATTCCCATACGTGAATAAACCTGCTGTGCCGACAAATTATCGTTATCGACATATAATCGTATGCCTCCATACGATTGATCATTTTCGGCAATACGCTTCACATGGTTGTAAAGCATTGCATATACACCACGTTTTCGGAAAGAGGGTTTTACATATACTGATTGAATCCATAAAATTGTACAACTTCGCCAATCACTCCACTCGTAAGTGACAAGTAAAGAGCCAATAATATTGCTGTTTACTTCGGCCAAAAAATATTGTCCTTTTGCCGGGTCAGACAAAACAGAATCGACTCCGTTTTTTACAATTGAATGTTTCAATTTAAGGTGTTCGGTTTCCCATGCCATTTCAATCTGAAATTGCGAAATATGTTTACTGTCTGATGGATTTGCACTACGAACAAGTATTTGCATACACTTAATATTTTATTTGTTTGTAAAGGATATTGGCTTACAAAGTATAAATTAATGCTTTAATTTACGAAAAATACCCGGAGTAATTCCGTAGCTTTTCTTAAAGTTCCGAATCAAAGTATTTACCGAGGGAAAGCCTACTTTATCGGCAATATTTTCGAGGGTATAATCAAAATCATTATTTTGCGACAAAAGGCGATGAACCTCTTCGACCCGGTATTTATTTACAAAAAAACTAAATGAACATCCAAATTCAGTATTAATTAAGCGCGAAACATAGGTTCGGTTTGTGTTAAGCATTTGACTTATATCTGTTATTTTCAGATCGGGTTTACGATAAATCTTTTTATCGTCGAACAATTGGAGTAAGTGCTTTTTTAAATGTTTTTTGTTTTCATCCGAAGTCACATTGAGTAATTCGCTGTTTTGATCAAAAAAGTTATCGTGTGCATTTTGTTCTTTCTCAAAATCGTATACCGAATATTTCTGCATGTAGCCCATATAACCCAGTAAAAATATCAGAATACTAAACACAACAACCGGAAAAAGTAACAATAAGCGATGATCATTAAATACTGATCGGCCTAAAACATTTGCAATTGTACTTGAAAAGCCCGTTAATGTAAAAAATATAATTAACCAACGCACCCAGTTTACATTCCGTTGTTCGGTATCCGAAAAAAACTCATAAAGCCTTTTCTCGTAATTGCGAATCAACTTTAAGCCTTTTGTTAAATACCAGATTATCTGTAAAAAGAATATAACTTTTGTTGTAACAATAAGCTTTTGCTGAACGTTGTATAATGTATCATCAGTATTGATTCCTTCAATTTTATAATGATACATTTTTACAAAACGCAGTCCGTCATCCATTAATACATAAACAATTGCAATTGCTACCGACATAATCAGTGCCGGTAACAAACTAATAATAACTTTATAAGTACACCTGTAGTCGGAGGTAAGATTTTTTATATACCAATAGTACAACGGATATACCGACAACATTGCAAAAACATAAATCGAGTCGAAATAAAGATAGAGGAGATATTGGTTTGAAAAATAAATTGAATGACAAAAATACAGCACCACTGCAACTAACATAAATGTACCCAAAAATCGTTTTGCACGATTCTTTATACCCTGATTTGCCAACAATAAAATCATCCAAAACAATGACACATACATTGGCATAAAAACAAACAATGAATAAATGAAATTCATATCACCACCCTTAAATGAATACAAAAATATACAATTTACACATTCAATTTACGATATCATTATCGATGTGTTGTTAAAAATAAACAAATTTGCACTTAGATTTATTTGCTATTAAAATATGCGCTAAAAAGAGTGATGTTAAATTGTATGCAGTTTTAAAACAAATTACACATAATTTATTCACAACAAGCAAGTATTTACCTTATCGAATAAATCATCAAGTATAAACAACAACCCGAAGAACATCCCTTATTTATTATATTTCTTTGAGATAATATTACAAATTCTCAAAGATTCAGAAAACAAAGCAGGCAAGTTGGAAACAGTTCTTGTCTGTTTTTTTTGTCTTCCGAAAATTAAACAAAAAACAAATCAGCCCGCAGGCTGATTTGTTTTTATTGATAAGTTGATTTTAATTATCCAAACTGTCTTTGTAATCGTTAAACGCTTTAATGTTATCGCGGCATGCATTAATGTATGTTTGTGCAACTTCGTTACGAGGATCGTATTCAAGTACCTTTTCAAAATAAGGAATTGCTTCTTCGAATTTTGTGCTTGCCTGTGACATATAAGCAACATATTCGGTAGGCGATCCTTGTGCTTTTTTTGCTAATTCGTTTGCTTCGTTAAATGGAACAGATGCTTCTTGCAACATTGGCTTAACCAACATCGAAATCATTTTTGAACGATAGCGACTTTGAGGATATTTTTCAAGAGCGGTTTTTAAAGTAGAGATCATTTTTTGATCGTTACCGGCTTTGCGATAAATATTTGCCATGTACAACATAGACATATCGGGTCTACTGTTTAAATCAACAGCACGCTGAAATTGATTGATTGCTTCATCGTTTTTATCCATTTTCATGGCACAAACAGCAAGGTTGTATGCAATACCTCCATCTTGTTTTGCATCGTCGCCACCAATTTCCATGTATTTATTGTAGTATTGTTGTGCTTTTGTATAATCTTTATTTTTCAGAAAAGCATCGGCAGCAAGACGATGTGCACGTACGTAGAGCTGTTGCGTATTAACATCACTTTCAACTGTTTCCTCATCTGAATTAAGATATGTTTCGTAAGAAGCAATAGCCTCAACAAATTGATCATTTCTAAAAGCTTCGTTTCCCGCATTTTTTGCTATCTGCGCTTCAGTCAATCCCTCTTGTGCAAACGATAAAATAAACAATGCACTTGCAATTAATGTTAAAATAATTCTCTTCATAATATTTTTGTGTTTTTAAATTGATTATACAAGCTAAAAAAATTAAAAAATGCATCCAAAGATAATGAAAATGATTTTTTATGAAAATAAATCCCGATTTTTATAAGTATTTAACACATTATCATTTACATACCTTTAGGGGTTATAGTTTTCTTTATGCCAAAACCCAACAATACTCATCACCATTTGTCTGTATGTTTGAGCTTCGGTATTTTGCCCGTCAATGTCGAGTATACGATTAAGGTGATTTAGAGCCTCACCCCATTTTTGTTTTTTGTGCAATACTTTTGCTTTGAGCAACAAAACATCAACGTTTGACTGATCATTTTCAAGCAACTGATTTAAAAGAACTTCACACTGATCTAATCTTCCGGCTTCGAATTCGAGTTTTGCCTTTGATATTGTTTGATTGTTATTCTCCATAATTCAATTATCGTTCCAAAAAAAGTAAAACTATGATTCACCACGCGAAACATTATCAATTCCCTTGATACTTTTTAGCTTGTTGATTAAAAAATCGAGATGCTCAATATTATTAACATAAATGCGTAAAACTCCTTCGAAATTTCCATTTTTCGAATCAATATTGATTGAACGCATTTGCACTCCAAGATCTTTAGCAATAACATACGATATATCAGTTAGTATGCTTTGCCGGTCGGCACCACTTAAATGAATTGTTGCCTGAAATGATGTATTTTGCCTGTTCTCTCTCCATTTGGCTTTTATAAACCGGTATGGATACCTCTCGCGCATTTGCTTTGCATTGGGACATGTTTCGCGATGAATTTTTATACCATCCCGAATTGTAATAAACCCAAATATTTTATCGCCAAAAATTGGATTACAACACTGAGCAAGTTTGTAATTAATGTTTTTTAGATTATTATCAATGACCAAAAACTCATCGCTGTTATCAAACGAAAGGGTTTCAATTTCCTTTTTAGGCAACAACTCCCCCAGCACATCTTTTGCCTTAGATTCGCTTTCGGGTTTTCCTTTTACGATATTTTTTAACTCAAGAGCTTCAAGTTTTCCTATGGCTATAGCATAATACATGTCCTGTGCCGATTTCATTTTCAACTCGGCCAGCAATTTGCGAATTACCTCATCGGTATAATCAATTTTCCAGTTTTTAAATTTTCGTTTTACAATTTCTTTTCCGTTTTCGGCTTCGTGCCTTTTCTCTTCGTTCAAACTGGCTTTTATACGGCTTTTCGCTTTTGAGGTTACAACAAAATCGAGCCAATCAATTTTGGGCTTTTGATTGTTTGATGTTTCGATTGCAACCTGATCGCCATTTTTCAATTTATATTTAATCGATACTTTTCGGTTATTGACTTTACCCCCGACACACTTGTCGCCCAGGTCGGAGTGAATTTCGTATGCAAAATCGAGTATTGTAGCTCCCGACGAAAGTTTACGTAAATCGCCTTTAGGAGTAAACACAAACACTTCGTCTTCGTAAATATTCGTTTTGAATTCATCAAGCAATATATCGGGATCTCCATCAGGATTTTCAAGAACTTCGCGAATATGTGCCAACCAATTATCCAGATCGGCATTTCCCTTACCCCCTTTATATTTCCAATGGGCAGCCATGCCTTTTTCTGCAATTTCGTCCATTCTGACAGTTCGTATTTGCACCTCGACCCATTTTCCGTGTGGCCCCATAACCGTAGTATGCAACGATTCATACCCATTTGATTTTGGAATTGATATCCAATCACGCATTCGCTCTGTATTGGGCTGATACTCTTCGGTTACAATAGAATATACCTGCCAACACTTCGATTTTTCATCTTCAGGTTTGGCTTCAAGTATAACACGAATAGCAAACAAATCGTACACCTCTTCGAAACTAACACGTGTTTTTTTCATTTTATTCCATATCGAATAAATTGATTTTGTGCGTGCTTTCATTTCGAATTTGAAATGTTTGGCCCGAAGCTTTTGCTCAATAGGCTTTACAAATTCGGATACAAATTTTTGTCTTTCAAGAGTTGTTTCTTCGAGTTTCCTGACAATTTTCGAATAATCGTCGGGTCTTAAATATTTAAGCGAAAGGTCTTCAAGCTCCGATTTGATATTATAAATCCCCATTCGGTGTGCCAACGGAGCATACAAGTACGATGTTTCGGTTGCATACTTGTTTTGTAAATCACGTGGCAAACCATCAAGGTTACGCATATCGATTAAACGGTCGGCTATTTTAATAAACACTACCCGTAAATCGCCTGCCAGGGTAAGCAGCAAACGCCTGAAATTTTCGGAATGCACAGAAATAGTAACAGTATCAATCGAATTGATTTTAAATAAACCTTCAAGAAGATCAAAAACGACATCTCCAAAAAGATTAGGCAGTTCGGCAATTATACTGTCTTTTTCATTTGAGCTTTCGAATACATTGTGCAAAAGAGCAGCAACAATTGAGTCGGTGCCCATGCCAATGTTTTGTTGAACAACCCTCGCTACTTCAATTGAGTGAAAAATTATTGGATCACCCGATTCCCAACTTGAATTACCCAAAATTTCGAATGCAACCTTTGCTGCCCGTTCAACCTTTTCGAGATCAATCGGGACACTTCCTTTTTCGCATACCTGAAGGAGTGCTTGTAAGGCAGAGTCGAAATTTTGTTCCAAATTGGCCTGTGTCATTTTTTGAAAATGTATTTAATAAGCTAAAGCAAATAACACCCTCTTATCCGAAGGTTTCCCTGAATAAATACATTTCCCCTCTTCGGGTTGAACATCTAATGGAATGCATCGTATCGTTGCTTTAGTCTCGTCTTTAATTTTTTGTTCGGTTTCGGCAGTTCCATCCCAATGTGCCGAAATAAATCCACCTTTATTTTTCAATACATCTTTAAATTCGTCCCAAGTATTTACCTCTGTTGTATGCGACTCTCTGAAATTGTATGCTTTTTGGAATATTGCATTTTGAATTTCGTCAAGCAGGGCTTCCACATATTTATCAATACCTTCAATGGGCACAATTTTTTTGGTAAGATTATCGCGGCGGGCAACTTCAACTGTACCGTTTTCGATATCGCGAGGACCAATAGCCAAACGCACAGGAACACCTTTGAGTTCATATTCGGCAAATTTCCAACCGGGTTTTTTAGCGTCGCTGTTATCAAATTTTACAGAAATACCACATGCCTGTAATTTTGCAATTATATCATCAACTTTTTCAGAAATTGTATTGAGTTGTTCTTCATTTTTATAAATAGGAACAATAACCACCTGAAATGGAGCCAACTTAGGAGGCAATACCAACCCATTATCGTCGGAATGTGCCATAATAAGAGCACCCATAAGCCGTGTAGACACACCCCACGAAGTTGCCCATACATGTTCAAGTTTCCCCTCTTTGTTGGCAAATTGTACATCAAAAGCCTTAGCAAAATTTTGCCCTAAAAAGTGAGATGTTCCCGATTGAAGAGCTTTCCCATCCTGCATAAGAGCCTCAATAGTAAGAGTATCAAGCGCTCCGGCAAAACGCTCATTCTCGGATTTATGTCCCTTAATTACCGGCATTGCCATATAATTTTGAGCAAAATCGGCATAAACATTAACCATTTTATATGTTTCTTCAATAGCCTCTTCTTTAGTAGCATGTGCTGTATGTCCCTCTTGCCATAAAAACTCAGCTGTACGTAAAAATAAGCGTGTACGCATTTCCCAACGAACCACGTTTGCCCATTGGTTACAAAGTATTGGCAAATCGCGCCACGATTGTATCCAGTTTTTATAGGTATTCCAAATAATTGTTTCGGAAGTAGGCCGAACAATAAGTTCTTCTTCAAGTTTTGCAGCCGGATCAACGACTACCCCTTTTCCATCAGGATCGTTTTTAAGGCGATAATGAGTAACTACGGCACACTCTTTGGCAAACCCTTCGACATGGGCTGCTTCTTTACTAAAAAACGATTTTGGAATAAATAAGGGGAAATAGGCATTTACGTGCCCTGTTTCTTTAAACATTTTATCGAGCTGGGCTTGCATCTTTTCCCAAATTGCATACCCATATGGCTTAATAACCATACACCCACGTACTGCCGAATTCTCAGCTAAATCGGCCTTTACAACCAGATCGTTGTACCATTGAGAATAATTCTCACTTTTTGAAGTCAATTCCTTCGCCATATTCTTTTATTTGGTATAATATTTGCTTGTTTTCTATAAAAATAGTGAATACAAAGAAAACACAAAAATATATAAATATAAAGCCTTAGGAGGACAAGTTATGAAACGTAAATTAATCATCATCGCACTAGTCGCAATAATTGCTTCGGGCTGCAGTTCAACATTGCAAACCCGGTCGGCTTATGTTGACGACTTGTATTATTGGCCCGAAGACGAAGTTGCTTCAATAGCCAATGATCAAATCACTGACCCCGAAAACATCCAAGACGATAACACCATAATTGTTAGCGAAGTTAACAAAAACGAAGATGGCTCGAACACCATGAACAATTATATCTATGCCGACGAAGCTCCCGAGTGGTTTAACGAAGCTCAGGCATACAACCTGAATAACATAAACGGAGAAGAAAAGGATACACTTTATATCGACAATACTGAAGATGGCAATTACACCATCAACAATTTTTATATTGACGATACATATTCATATGCCGAACGCATTCGCCGGTTTCATAATCCATATTACTACGATCCCTATTTTTACGACCCATTTTACTCCGACCCGTTTTATTACTCCCCTTACTGGAGTATGTCAATAGGATGGGGTTATCCTTATTATTCGTCGTACCATTGGAGTAGCCGATATTATAACCCCTGGTACTATGGTGGGTATTACAACGGATATTATGGTGGATATTACAACAGTTATTATCCCTACTATTCGTATCACAATTATCACAATTACTACAACGATTATTATTACTATAACGACAATAACAAAAACTACAACAAAAGAAGTGGTGAGCCACATTACAACAACAACAGGCGCTCAAGTATGCCCAACACTGTATACGGAGGAGGTAGCGGAATTACACGCAATCCTTCATCAGTACAAAACTTGCGAGGCGATGGCCCGATTCTCACAAAATCGGTTACATCAAATAACCGCAGGAGTGTAGCCGGAGATAACTCAATGGCAACAAACCAGAAATCAACAACTACACGGCCTACTGCTACACCTCAGGTACAAACCGAAATGAGAAGAACAACTACCACTGGCACAAAACCAGCAGTAAGCACAAGCCGTACAAATACAACAAATAATCAGAATGTAAATATTAGTAACAGCAGCAGACGAACAAGCCCTGGAGAAACTACAAAATCGGCTACAACTACAACACGAAGCCAAAACTATACTCCAAGCTACAACGTACCACGTACAAATACACGGGCAGCCTACAACAGAAACAGCACAACTACACGCAGGCCAACCAGCAGTACTACAACAACGAAAACCGAACCGTACAGAATACCTTCGACTTCGACAACAAAAAGTACAGCAACCCCAAGCCGAAATACATACAGGCCGGCCACTCGAAGCACAAGCAGCAGTAGCAGCAGCTATACTCCGAGCCGTAGCAGCAGCTCGTCAAAAAGCAGCTCAAGATCGTATACTCCAAGCCGTAGCAGCAATAATCGCAGCAGCAGCAGCAGCAGCAGCAGCACACGATCATATACACCAAGCCGCAGCAGCAGTAGTTCCTCAGGCAGTAGCAGCTCAAGATCGACGTACACACCAAGCCGCAGCAGCAGCTCTTACTCAGGAGGATCACGATCAAGCAGCTCGAGCTCTAGTTCCAGCAGCTCGAGCCGATCAGGCAGCTCAAGCTCATCTGGCGGACGACGTTAGTAAAATATTGCTCTGAAAAAATTATACTGACAGATAATAAATAATATTTACATATAAAATTCATAACTATGAAACGATATATATTACCTCTCATTTTTTTGATGCTTCATTATGTTGCTTTTTCGCAAGATTTTTATGATGCACTAAAATATTCGCAAACCGAATATGGTGGAACCGCTCGCTCTATAGCCATGGGAAGTGCTTTTGGAGCTTTAGGCGGAGATTTTGCTTCGGCAAGTATTAATCCGGCAGGATTAAGCTTATACCGATCGTCGGAAATAGCATTCTCGCCCGTAATTCAAATGAAACAATCCGAAGCTGATTACCTGAATAACACTGAATCAAAACACAAGTACTCGTTTATGACCAATAACATTAGTTTTGTTGGTACATTCAATACAAAATCCGAAAAAGGAATTAACAACGTAGTTTTTGGGCTGGGAGTAAACAAAATCAAAAGCTTTAATTCGAAGAGCTACATTCAAGGCTCTGATGCTCAATCTACACTCTTAAATTACTATACCGATTTTGCCAATCAAATTGTTAATCACGAAGATTTTTCTTTCCATTACGAAGGATTGCCCTGGAATACATGGTTGATTGATAAAGATACTGATCCCGATTTAGTTGATGGTATTTATTTTAACGACTTAACAGATTACTCCGACAGAATTGAACGAAATGACGAAAATGGAAATTTTATCGGATACGGATACGATGCAACAGGCATAAAAAAACATCAGCAACTAAAATCAGTTGATAAAAGCGGATATATAAACGACTATACTATGGCAATGGCCTTTAGCATTGGTCATAAACTCCATTTTGGAGGATCGTTAAATTTATCGAGCTTATACTATTACGAAAACTCATTTTACACTGAATACGACAACAACAAATTGTCTGACTTTTTATCGGAATACTCAATCAATACAATAACAAAAGAATCGGGGTTGGGGGTGAATTTTAAAGCAGGTGTTTTATACCGCCCCTTTAAAGCTCTTCGACTGGGATTATCGATACATACTCCCACAATTTACGACATAAGCAAAACCGAAGAGAAAATTATTGATGCATATTACGATCAAGAAATTGGAAACGAAACAGACGGTTATAGAACAAGTTTCTACAACAGCAACAAAGTGTATTACAGTTATTCGCTCGAAACTCCTTTACGCATTAACTTATCGACAGCTTTGTCGTTTGGTAATTTTGGAGTAATTAGTGTCGACTACGAAAGAATCAATTACAAAACCATGCAAATTGAGGATTTGAGTACGAACAATAGTGATTACTTAAAAAGAAAATCAGAACTCAGAAATGATTTTAACTCTCCAAATTATTCGGCCGAAAATGATATCGAATATTATCATTCCGAAATTAAAAATGTGTTTAATTCAACAGGTAATTTACGAATCGGAGCCGAAGCTAATTTATCGGGGAATGTAAGTTTACGTGCCGGATATCAACTTATTGGAAATCCATGGAAGAGTTCATACACATACTCAAGCAACACAGCTGTAATTGAGAACTATAACGATACTTTTGCAGCTTACTCAGGAGGTATAGGTTATCGAAACAATAATTTATCAATTGATTTTGCATACAAAATCCATCAATCAAAATACAGCTACAAAGTACACAACATTTACTATACCAACCCCAATGGTAAAAATGCTATTGCAACCATTTCAGAACTCGATCACCAGGCAACAATTACATTGGGTTTACGTTTCTAAATAAAAAGTACAATTAAGAGAGGGGGAAACTCTTCTCTTGATTGTATAATATATATAGAAACAAAAACACAACACCTCATGCACAGCACTGTAAATATCGATTATCATCTGGCACTCAGCATTTTTAACGAAGCCGAACAAAGAAATAACAAATTGGTATTAGGAAACATGGATACTACAATTTGGCTTCATAAAGAAAACCTCAATTTTGACTTTGTTATACACACAGCCAAAAGATTCTCCGACTCACGAATTTTTATTATTGCCGATGGTACATATAAGGGATTTTACATTTATTCTCATTTGAAAAAAACCTGTGTAAAACTTATCGAAACCACTTCGATACTTGAACATGCACAAGCAATTTAACTTACCCGGTTTTAAAACCAATTGAATTACAGCAATAATTAAGCAGACTCACATTATCTTCAATTTATTGGTCTGTTCACTTTAAAAAAGCAATACACGTTTTGAGTTGTTGTATATATCAGATTTATAACAATACACGTTAACAATAAAATATTTAGCCTGAATTGCTCGTTCATTTATCAACATAATGTACATTTGTAAAGATCATATAAATAACCATAATGAACAAGCCAAAAATGCCCGACCCCTTGGGACAAGCAATATATAATTACTATACAAAAACCGACAATACACCAGTTACTGTTAACTCAAGTGCAGTTGAATCTGAAAAACTTCCACCCGATTATTTTTTCAGAAAATACAACGACATGCCCTTACTTGAGCGCATTGCAATGAAAAAAAGCAATGGCCGTATTTTAGATGTTGGTGCAGGTGCAGGTTGCCACTCAATTTATCTCCAACAACAAAACAAAGAGGTTTATGCACTTGAAAGTTCAGAACTTTGCTGTAAAGTACTAAAAAGCCGCGGCTTAAAGAATGTAATTAATACAAACATTTTTGACTTTACTCCTCAAAAAAAATTTGATACAATATTACTTTTAATGAATGGTACCGGAATTGCAGGAGATCTTGAAGGATTATTGAAATTAATCAAACATTTAAAAACATTTCTCACTCCCGAAGGATGTATTTTAATCGACTCATCGGACTTAATTTATTTGTACGAACAAGAAGATGGTACTTTTTTTATCGACATAAATGCTGAAAAATATTATGGCGAAATTGATTATCAAATCACATACAAAAAAATAAAAGGAGAACAATTTAGCTGGTTATTTGCAGATAATGTAATTTTACAAGATATTGCCTCGCAGGCAGGATTAAAAACAAAAATTGTTGAATACGGACCACATTACGACTATTTGGCTGAGCTTACAATTCACAACCATTAAAACAGCAATAAATAAAAAACAATACACCAATGAAGTATCGAAACTTGACAAATGCCGAAATCGAAAAATTGAAACAGCAAATGTGCACTTGCGACCAATGGAACAAAATATATGTAGCCCACAATTTTTCGACAGACACAATTTTCAATGCTCACTTTTCGGGCAATGTAAAAATTGGCGAACAAACTAAAACCATTGAGCTTTTTGGCGGAATTACACGCAAAACAGGCATATACAATTCAACAATACACAATACCGACATTGGCAACAATTGCTATATAAACTATGTAAAGAATTACATTTCGAACTACAACATTGCCAATAATGTAACAATAAACAACGTACAACTTATTGGGAATGAAGGTGACAGCCATTTTGGAAATGCCGAACCCATTGCAGTTCTCGACGAATCGGGCGGCCGACAAATACTTATGTACGATAAACTTTCGGCACATATTGCATACATTATGGCCTTTTACCGTTACCGTCCTAAACTCATTAAAAAGCTTGAAAAACTTATTACCGAGTATGCAAAAAACAAGACAAATACACGAGCATACATTGGCGAAAACAGTGTAATACAAAACACCGGCGAAATAAAAAATGCATGGATTAGCGATCACGTGTTAATTGATGGAGCCCGCCATATTGAAAACGGCTCAATAATTAGTAAAAAAGAAGCCCCGGTGGTTATTGGCAATAATGTAATTATTAAAAATTTCATCATCCAATCGGGAAGTAAAATAACCGATGGTGTAATTTTAAGCGATTGCTATATTGGACAAAGCTGCGAACTGTCGCGCAATTATTCGGCCGAAAACTCAGTGTTTTTTGCAAACTGTCAGGGTTTTCACGGTGAAGCTTGTTCAATATTCGCAGGCCCTTATACGGTTACTCATCATAAAACAACATTGCTTATTGCCGGCATGTACTCGTTCTTAAATGCCGGATCGGGTTCAAACCAAAGCAACCACATGTACAAATTGGGTCCTATACATCAGGGAATTGTCGAACGGGGATCGAAAACAACAAGCGACTCGTACCTGCTATGGCCTGCAAAAATTGGCCCGTTTACCCTTGTAATGGGACGACACTACAAAAACTCCGACACTTCAGATATGCCCTTTTCATATCTTATTGAACGTGATGACAAAACATGGCTGGCACCTGCGGTTAATTTACGCAGCGTTGGCACAATTCGCGATGCTATGAAATGGCCTAAACGCGATAAACGTACCGACCCCGATTTAATTGACAGCATAAACTTTAATTTACTCAGCCCGTATACTATTCAAAAGATGGAAAAAGCCATCGACATTTTAATCAATTTAAAAAATGTTTCAGGTGAATCGTCAAACGAATACATCTATCAAAATACTTCGATTACTCAAAACTCACTCAAACGTGCTGTCGATTTATACAACATAGGTATTGACAAATTTTTAGG
The DNA here is from genome assembly GCA_964487645.1 of uncultured Prolixibacteraceae bacterium. Classification (GTDB taxonomy): domain Bacteria; phylum Bacteroidota; class Bacteroidia; order Bacteroidales; family Prolixibacteraceae; genus Roseimarinus. The sequence continues at coordinate 13,594 of CAZARW010000025.1, read as the reverse complement.
AAACTCAGTTATTACGCGACTTAAACAAAACAATTTTAAAACACTTGACGATATTCAAAACCTTTTGAAAGCCGATTCGGATATTGGCGCAGACGAATGGATTGACCTGGCAGGGCTGATTGCCCCCAAACGTGAAGTAAAACATATACTCGACGATGTTGAAAACGGAAAAATAACCGATTTATGCAGCATTAACGAAAAACTCCACCAACTACACAATAATTATTATAACATTGAATGGAACTGGTCGGCAGGTTTGCTTGAACGCCGATTTGGGAAAAAAGCCAATGAAATGACTATTAACGATTTGATTCAATTGATTGAACGGTGGAAAAAATGCGTTGTCGACCTTGACTGGATGTTATACAATGATGCAAAAAAAGAATTTCAGCTTAGCTCAATGACCGGTTTTGGAATTGATGGAGATAGCTTAACCCGCCTTGCCGATTTTGAAGAAGTACGCGGCAAGTTCGAAACAAACAGCTTTGTACAGGAAATTCTCTTGCACATTGAACGCAAATCGGCTTTGGGAGATAGTATTATCGAAAAAATAAAATCCGTACAATAACAATTGATCGTTAGATTTTAGTACCCCAGCCTCACAGCAGCATATACGTAAACCTAAGGCTTGCGGGTTACATAAAACACATAAGACAACAAACTCCGTTCGTATTAAACACAAATGCAGGCAATTTATACAAGCAAAACACCGAAACATAAACACCCCATTTCCGGCAAGCCTAAAATTACGAACAAACTTGCAATAAAACACAATACCAATTAGTGGAAAAACAGATATGCTACAAAAATTGCAGCTATAATACCTGCAAAATCAGCAATTAATCCACAGGCTACTGCATGGCGGGTTTTTTTAATCCCTACAGCTCCAAAATAAACAGCCAACACATAAAATGTAGTATCAGTCGACCCTTGAAAAGTAGATGCTAAACGACCAACAAACGAATCGGCTCCGTAGGTATTCATTGCATCAACCATCATTCCACGAGCACCGCTTCCGCTCAAGGGTTTCATAAATGCTGTTGGCAAAGCCTCAACAAAATCGGTATTAAACCCCAGGGTACGCACAAGCCACTCAACTCCTCCTACCAGATAATCCATTGCCCCCGAAGCTCTGAGTACTCCTATTGCAACAAGTATTGCAACCAGATATGGAATAATTCTTACTGCAGTTTTAAAACCGTCTTTTGCCCCTTCAATAAACGATTCGTACACATTTACCTTTTTACGGATGGCCATGAGTATAAATCCGATAATAATTAAAAAAATCACTAAGCTACTCACTACATTTGAAACAGTTTGAACCTGCGAAGCTTCAAGTGTCGAAAAATACCATATAATGCCCAATATAAAAGCAGTAAGCCCAAGCAACCAGCCCATTATAATACGGTTAAATAAATTGATACGCTGAAAAATTGACACCGAAATAATTCCGGCAAGAGTCGAAAAAAATGTTGTTATTAGTAAAGGAATAAACACATCGGTAGGATTAACCGCTCCGAGTTGAGCCCTAAAAACCATAATTGATACCGGTATAATTGTAAGCCCCGAAGTATTGAGCACTAAAAACATAATTTGTGCATTCGATGCTGTGTTTTTGTTCTTATTGCTTACCTGCATTTCTTTCATTGCCTGCAAACCCATGGGCGTTGCAGCATTATCAAGATTAAGCATATTGGCTGCAATATTTAAAGTAATTGATCCATAAGCCGGATGATCTTTCCCTAACTCGGGAAATATTTTCTGAAAAAAAGGGCCAATAATTCGTGATAATACTTTTACAATTCCCCCTTTTTCTCCAATCTTCATAATTCCCATCCAAAATGTAAGTACTCCGGTAAGGCCTAACGAGATTTCAAATCCTGTTTTTGCCATATCAAAAGTTGCATTGAGCATTTGGGTAAAAACTTCAAAATCGTGAAAAAAAAATAATTTTACCAATGCAACTAAAAATGCTGCAACAAAAAAGAAAATCCAGATATAATTTAAGGCCATACTGCTGTTTTTATCAATCAGTAATGATGAGATTTTATATATTTACCAAAACTAAGAAATAAGTTTAAATAATAAAATGCATACCACAGCAATTACAAAATCAGATAATGCTGCATGAATGTGTGTATATGAGGTAAAAATTAGCAATTACTATTTATTCAAATAATCAAACCAGAAAGATGCAAAAATTAAACAAAATATTTATCACAACATTCATTCTCATTGTTTTTATTGGTATTGATTCGTTGGCAAACAAAGGGTTTAAAGCATCAATAAGCATGGGAAACGGCTATGCGATACAAGAATTTGCATCGGCAAACAATAAATATTACGATGCCGGTTTTGCCGAATCGGGCTTTACCTTAAGTTTCGATGGCGATTATTATTTTCACAACCGCTTTGCGCTAAGCGGAAGGTTCTACTTTGGAATGTCGTCGATTAACAATGAAAAAAACATCGATTTCTTAAAAAACCATATGGATAGTTATTACAATGCCGACTCGGTGTATACTAACATTAAATACTGGCAATGGTCGTCGCCTATGATTGGAGCAAAATACAACTACCCCATCATAATTAATCGATTGTATATCGAAGCCGGAGTTTTTAGCGGTATTACTATTACTCCAATACCAACTCAAACAATGATTGTTACAAACCCCGACAACAACCAAACAATTGTATCTGAAAACATTGACACCCGAAGCATATCGATTCCATTAATGTTTGACACTGCCATACGATTAAAACTAAACAAAAGCATTCAATTAAAACTTAGCGCAAGTTATTTTCGAACCAAAACCAAGTATCAGCACGCATTATATACTGTTCAATCAAACACTCAGGAATTTATTAACGAAATAGATATGCTTAACATGCAAGTGCCTGTAAGTACTATAAATTTTGGCATAGGACTAGTTTATTCGTTGTAAAAAAAAAGAGTCTGCTCAAGGCAAACTCTTTTTTCAATAAACGGGAAACTCACTAAGGAGTTAAAAACTATAAAAAGCACATTATTTTTAACACATTAATTGTACGCCGATTCTCCATGTTCGTAAATATCAAGCCCCTCTTCCTCAACTCTGCGTGAAGCGCGCAATACACCGGCTTTTTTCAGAATATAAAACAAAATCAACCCTGTGCCGAAAGCCCAGGCAAAAAACACAAGCACTCCAATTGCCTGAACACCTAAAAGCCTTGCACCGTGTCCGTAAAACAAACCTTCGGAAGTTGAAAATAACCCCACAGCCAATGTACCAAAAGCCCCCGATACACCATGTACCGAAACAGCACCAACTGGATCGTCAACTTTTAAAATTTTATCGAAAAATTCAACAGCAAACGGAAGGACAAATCCGGCAATAGTACCAATAATTACAGCACCCATTGGATCAACAGCATCGGTTCCGGCAGTTATTGCAACCAATCCGGCAAGTGCACCGTTTAACGAAATTGATAAAGTTGGCCGTTTGTAGCGCAACCAGGCAACAATCATTGCAGTTACAGCACCTGCCGCTGCAGCAAGGTTTGTAGTAACAGCAATATGTCCCAATGCAACAGCATTATCGGTTCCGGCAGCAGCAAGCTGTGAGCCCGGGTTAAAACCAAACCAACCAAACCACAATATAAATACACCTAAAGCACCCAACAATAAATTATGCCCGGGTATTGCATTGGGTTTTCCGTTTTTACCATATTTGCCCAGGCGAGGACCAATTATCGACGCTCCGGCCAATCCTACCCAAGCTCCTACCGAATGGACTATTGAAGAACCGGCAAAATCATGAAACCCAAGTTCACTCAACCAGCCGCCTCCCCAGGTCCAGTGCCCTGAGATGGGATAAATTACGACCGAAATAACTACCGTAAAAATTAAATATGCCTTAAATTCGGTTCGTTCGGCCATAGCACCTGAAACAATTGTTGCTGCTGTAGCGCAAAAAACTGTTTGAAAAAACAAATCAGAATAATCGGCATAATTCTCACCAAAACCATCACTCATAAAGAATAAATCAGGAATTCCGATAAATCCACCAATTGAATCACCATACATTATTGTAAATCCAATAATCCAGTACAACAACGATCCTATTGCAAAGTCCATCAAGTTTTTCATCAAAATGTTTGTAGTGTTTTTTGAACGGGTAAAACCGGCTTCAACCATTGCAAATCCAGGCTGCATAAACATTACCAAAAATCCGGCTATGAGCAACCACATGTTATCTATGCCTATTTGCAGGCCTTGTAAAGTTTCTTCCATAACTTTATATTTTAAATCGATTGATACTCTTTTTTTGAATTAATTCGCGAACTCAATGCCTATGGGTATAAGCAAAGCCCAAATCGCACTCTAATAATCTTCGTCTTCTTTTATATACAGCGAATCGTCGCCAAATTCGCCTGTTCGAATTCGATACGATTCTTCGATGTTTACAATAAAGATTTTCCCATCGCCTATTTCACCTGTGCGGCCGGCTTTCATTATTGCCAACACTGTTTTTTCAATGTTTTTATCGCGCACTATAATCGAAAGTTTCGTACGCTCAATTGTACTTGTATCGTACTTAATACCTCTATATATCCTTCCTTCGCGGGCTTTTCCTATTCCTCGAACATCCCAAAACGAAAAAAAATCGATCCCTGCTTCGGATAATGCTTCTTTCACATCATCGAATTTCGATTTACGGATTATTGCTTCAATTTTTTTCATGTCGATATATTTTTAATTATCAAATATTTATAACTCAACTAAGCTCCACATACATCAACTGCATCATGGATTTTTTTTTGATAAACACTATTATTCCAATGAAGTAAATGATCAGAATGAAACTCCAACCACAATATGAAAAGCTTCGGTTGAAGGGTTCAAGATAACCGATCCTGAAAGAGGCAACGAAAACTTCTCGGTAATTTCGATTTCTTTCGACGTACTGAGTCCAATGTTGCACACCATAAACTCGCCATCCTTAGTATATTGTCCGTTACCGGCTCCAACAAAAAGATCAACTGCACCAAAACCGTATCCGGCTTCAACATAAGCATCGCCAACATCAGCTCCAAGCATATATGCCCCGGTAAAACTAAATCCACCAAGCTCAAAACCTATCGAGGGTTCAATAAAGTGCATGTCGGAATCGAAATACTCGCCCCCAAAATAATAATCAGTTACTGTAAAACTCAGTCCAAAATCAAATCCGTAACTTGCATATAAATCCATTTCGTAAGCCTCGTCGGTCGATGCGTTTACCGATCCCCATGCTCCTGCAGAAAAACCGCCCGCCGAAAAATCAACATAAGGTTGAAATGCAGGCCCTGAACCAAATTTTGCACCACGCCATACATAACTACTATAAATGTCTAAGCCGGGGCTCCACTCTTGTGCCTGTACTGTTTGCGACGACACAATCAAAAACATAAAAACGAGATAAAGTGTAATTTTTTTCATAACAATAATTTTTAATGTTTACATATAAATTAATTATCTATTTTCTACTTTATATGGCTTTTGGATGCCTTTTTGTTTGTTTTACGACTCAAACATAAACACTTTTCTCGCTTTTGCTTATATAGTCTGTTATTTTATTTTTATTAATTAATGTTTATTTTACATTGCCCCCTAAAAAACACCCCTCAATATTGTATTTTTTATCTTTTTATATAACACACCCCCATTTATGACGTGTTTTTTGCATAATATTATTGTGCTTTTTATACAACACCCCCTTATTTTTACTACCATAACCAATATTTTTTACAATATCCCAAACACACAGCGAATGCATTTATTCACTTTTTGCAATGATCGACCTACACAATATTTACCAAACATTTTTTACAGAACACCGAACAATGCCCCTAAAAAGGCTACAACTACTAAATATTTTATATACTTTTATGCGCTGAAAAATCAATTTGAAACATAAAACAGGCATATTGATTATATTTCATTACTAAAAGCGACATATTGACTTGAACATAGAATACACGTATTATGATTTGGAACGAAAAAATTGAATGTGCAACTCGCGATGAAATGAAAGCCATACAGTCTGAGCGACTAGTAGCAACAGTAGAAAGAGTATATCATAACATACCCTACTACAGAAATAAAATGCAGGAAGCTCACCTAACTCCTTCCGATATTCAATCGGTAGATGACTTACATAAACTGCCTTTCACAACCAAAACCGATTTGCGTGACAGCTATCCTTTTGGATCGTTTACAGTACCAATGAGCGAAATAGTAAGAGTACATGCTTCGTCGGGTACAACCGGCCGCCCAACAGTAGTTGGATATACCCGCAACGATATAAACATGTGGAGCGAAAATGTTACCCGAGCCTTATGCATGGCCGGAGTTCATCAAAACGACATAGTACAGGTAGCATATGGATATGGACTATTCACAGGAGGCCTTGGACTACACTACGGTACCGAAAACCTGGGAGCGACAGTAATACCGATTTCGGGCGGAAATACGAAAAAACAAATTCAACTAATGCAGGATTTTGGATCGTCTGTAATATGTTGTACTCCATCGTATGCACTCTACATTGCCGAGGCTCTGAACGATATGGGAATCGACCCTGCTGATTTGAATCTCAGAGTAGGAATTTTTGGTGCCGAACCATGGTCCGAAAATATGCGTAAAGAAATTGAAGCAAAACTGAAAATTAAAGCCATCGATATATATGGCCTTAGCGAAATAGTTGGCCCCGGAGTATCATGCGAATGCGAATATCAGCAAGGAATGCACGTAAACGAAGATCATTTTATCCCCGAAATAATTAACCCCGAAACCCTTGAGCCGGTTGCTGAAGGCGAAATTGGAGAACTTGTTTTCTCAACAATAACAAAAGAGGGAATTCCGCTATTGCGTTACCGAACACGCGACTTAACCCGCCTAATTTACGACAAATGCGAATGTGGCAGAACCCTTGTGCGAATGGAAAAATGCAAAGGCCGAAGCGACGATATGCTAATTATTCGCGGTGTAAACGTTTTCCCATCACAAGTCGAAAGCATTTTACTCGAAATGAGCGAAACCGAACCTCACTACATGCTTATTGTCGACAGACAGGGAACTCTTGATACTCTTACAATTCAGGTTGAAGTACAGGAGCAGTTTTTCTCAGACGAGATTCGAGAATTACAAAAACTTTCGAAAAAAATTAAACACAACATCGAAAGCACATTAGGGATATCGGTAAACATTCAACTTGTTGAACCTAAAACAATTGAACGCAGTGCCGGCAAAGCAAAAAGGGTAATTGACAACCGAAATATTTAAACAAATTTTGTGAATAAGCAATAAAGCCCTTATTTTTATAAACATCACAATGCAAACCTTTAAACGAATTTTACTATGATAATTCAACAACTATCTGTTTTTCTTGAAAACAAATCGGGCCGCTTAAGCGATGTATCATCAATACTTGCACAGGCCGATATTAACATGACAGCTTTTAGCATTGCCGACACTAGCGATTTTGGAATTTTACGTGCCATAGTTTCTGACCCCCAAAAGGCACTGAATATTCTTAAAGAAAACAATTTTTCGGCAAGCCTTACAGAAGTTGTTTGCTTAATATGTCCCAACAAACCGGGGGCCATGTCAAAAGCTCTAAATATTTTAAATAATGGAGGTATTCAGATCGAATATATGTATGCCTTTGCTATGGGCGATTCGGCGAATATTGTAATTCGTCCGGCGAATGTTCAAAAATGCATAAACATTTTACAAGAACACGAAATGGAACTGCGAAAAGCAAGCGACGTATACAAATTTTAATGCCCGCACATATTATTTATCAAATACGTACGTTAAAATAATTATTCGTTCACATGTAAAATCAATTCATTTTGATTATTTTGCCAAACGTTTGATTAAACCGGTTTTTTTTCGGAATTACTGATTTTTATAAAAACACTTAGAAACTCGTCATGAATCATAAAAGGACACATATTTTTTCCTTTTTTAGATGAATTGTTCCGGGAGGAGTAATAAGCAAATTGTTATACATGATTCCCGGGCAAAACCCGGGTTTTTTTTTTATTTATTGAAATTTTTAAACAAATGCCACATATATTCGGAAAAAAATCTACAACAAAAAATAACACACGTGAAATCAGAAAACAGTAAAATAAAAAAGGTAGCAATACAAGGAGTCGCAGGATCTTTTCATGAAGATGCTGCACAAAAATATTTTGCAAACAACACAAAAATCGAAATTATTGAATGCCGTACTTTTCGTAAAGTATGCCAAATGGTCGATCACGACCAAACCGACATAGCCGTTATGGCCATCGAAAACGCAATTGCCGGCAGTTTGCTCGAGAATTATTCGCTCATGCGCGATTATCATCTAAGAATTATTGGCGAAATTTTCCTCCATATAAAAATGAATTTAATGACACTACCGGGTGTAAAAAAAGAAGATATTCAGGAAATTCACTCACACCCCATTGCCATTAAACAATGTGCCGATTATATCGACGCTACTTTTGGCGAAATATCGCTCGACGACAATTTTGATACCGCAGGTGCCGCAAAAAACATCAGAAAAAATAACCTGAAGAATGTTGCATCAATAGGTAACGACCGTACTGCCAGCATTTATAAGCTCGATATTATTGATGCCGGAATTGAAACCAACAAACGAAATTATACCCGTTTTTTAATTCTTTCGAAACATGCCGAGCAAAACAAAAAAGCAAACAAGGCATCAATTTGTTTCGAAGTAGGCCATTTTCACGGATCACTGGCAAAAGTTCTCAATATATTTGCCGAAAACGAAATTAACCTTACAAAAATTCAATCGGTTCCTATTATTGGCAAACCCGACGAGTACTCGTTTCATGTTGATATTGAATGGGAAAAAATTGAAAAATACGAACACGCAATACATAAAGTTTTGAAAAATGTATCGAGCCTTACCATATTTGGCGAATACATTCGTGGTGAAAAGAAAATTTATGAAGCATAACCATTTTTTACATATCCTGATAAGCATTTTAATTGCTGCAGTATTTATACAATGTAACGATACCGAAATACTCGAAAGCAATAAGGGGGAACTATACTTTTCGTCCGACACAATATCGTTTGATACCATTTTTACCGACATGGGATCGACAACAAAATCACTAAAAGTGGTCAATAACTCAGGAGAAAAAATGTTGATTTCGTCGATAAATATCGAAAACGAAAATTCATTTTTTTTACTGAATGTTGATGGAATACAAAGCAACAAACTCAGCAATTTTGAAGTAATGCCCAACGATAGTTTTTTTGTTTTTATACAGCTTAATGTAAATCCGCTAAACGAGAACAATCCGGTATTTATCGAAGATTCAATCAACTTTACAATAAACAAAGCACACTTTGCGGTGAAATTGCATGCCTATGGCCAGGATGTTAAAAGAATAAGTTCGGCTTTTTTAGAAAATACAACATGGACGGCCGAAAAACCTTATTTTTTACTCGACTCAATGGTCATATTGCCCGGTGCAACCCTTACTATCGAAGAAGGAACGACAATATACTGCTACAAAGATGCAGTTATTTATTCGTTGGGAAATATTGTTGCCAACGGTACAGCCGAAAAACCAATTGTATTTAGAGGACACCGGCTCGATGAAATTTGGGAAGGATATCAATACGACCATGTTTCGGAACAATGGGGTGGAATACAAATATCACCCTCTGAACTCAAATCTTCATTCAAGCATTGTACAATTAAAAATGCAATATTTGGTTTATTTATTGGAGAGTTTGGCTCGGAGCAAAAAACACATGTTAATATCGAAAACACTGTTATTCACAACAACTCGTACGCAGGCCTTGTGGCTTCGTATTCAAATATTACAATGAAAAACAGCCAAATAACCAACAGCGGAATTTTTAACGTATTGTTTACAGCAGGAGGTAATTACAACGTTTATCATTGTACTATTTCAAATTATTACGGACAAGACTATAACGCTAAGCGAAACAACAAAACAACATCGCTTATCCTTTCAAATTCTGACATACAGGGCGATTATGTGTATTATTTTCCGCTCGAGAACGCCAACTTTTATAATTGCATAATTGATGGAAACCTTGAGAGCGAACTGATATTACAATCAATGGACGGTGTTGATTTTAATTTTGGATTTTATAATTGTGCAATAAAAGCAGACAAAAGCTTAATTGACAATTTCAGCCAAAACTTCTCAAATTGTTATTTTAACGACACTATTCAATATTTAAGCTTAAAACAAGGCAATTACATATTTAGCCCCGACACCAATTCGGTTGTTATCGACAAGGGAAATATCGATTATGTATTGCAAACAACAAATTTAGAAACCGATTTACTTGGAAACTCCAGAATTATTGACGAAAAACCCGATCTGGGGGCCTACGAATTTTTTATAAACGACACAACTGAAACCACCAGGGAATAAAATCAATAATCACATAAAATAACATCGTATAAAAAAATGAAGAACAATACACCAATACCGGTCGAAATAGTCGAAAGCAAATTAAAAGCTTTAGGAATTACCGATATGGACAAAGCGTCGATTCGCGAGGTGGTTGAAGTAGTAAACAAAATTGAAACCGAAAGCGGAGAAAAATTTATTCGCATGGAAATGGGGGTTCCCGGGCTTCCACCTGCAACTGTTGGAGTTGATGCCGAAATTGAAGCCCTGCAAAATGGTGTTGCATCAATTTATCCAAACATAAATGGCATACCCCAATTAAAAACCGAAGCCGCTACATTTGTTAAAAACTTTATGAATATTGATGTAAAACCTGAGCATTGCATACCATCAACCGGGTCGATGCAGGGTACATACGCCTTATTCAAAGTTGCATCGAACCTTAATCCTCAAAAAGATACAGCCCTGTTTATTGACCCGGGATTTCCGGTGCAAAAACAGCAATTTATGGTTATGGGCGAAAAATTTGAGTCGTTTGATGTGTACAACTACCGGGGCAATAAACTGCGCGAAAAACTCGAAAGTTACCTTAGCAAAGGAAATATCAATTCAATAATATATTCAAACCCCAACAACCCAACATGGGTGTGTTTTACCGAGTATGAGCTAAAAATAATTGGTGATTTAGCAAATAAATACGACACAATCGTGATGGAAGACCTCGCTTATTTTGGTATGGATTTCAGAAACGATTTATCGAAACCAGGGCAAGCTCCATATCAGGTTTCGGTAGCAAACTACACAAACAACTATGTATTGTTTATTTCGGCATCAAAAATATTCTCGTATGCCGGTCAGCGTATTGCAATGGTTATAATGTCCGATAAAATATTCAACAGCAACTCAGCATCAATTGAAAACCGCTTTAAAATAAAAGGATTTGGAAATGCTGTTATATACAGAGTTTTATACGCCTTATCGTCGGGGGTTACTCATTCAACACAATACGCCATGGCCGCCATGCTTAAAGCAGCCAACAATGGCTCATACGATTTTGTGTCGGAGGTAAAAGCATATGCCGATAAGGCTCATACAATGAAAAAACTCTTTTTGTCGAATGGATTTAAAATACTGTACGATAAAGACGAAGACCAACACATAAGCGACGGTTTTTATTTTACAATATGCTACCCCGGAATGAAAGCCGGCGATTTATTGCACAAACTCCTGTATTTTGGTATCAGTGCTATCACACTACAAAGCACAGGCAGCAGTATGGAGGGGCTAAGGGCCTGTGTTTCGGCAGTTAATCCCTCACAATTTAACGATTTACAACAACGACTCGAGAAATTTAACAACACATACAAATAAGATAATTACAAACAGAAAAATACATTATTATGGCAAAAGTAAGAGGAGCAGTAGTAGTTGATACTGAAGTATGCAAAGGATGTAACCTCTGCGTAGTTGCATGTCCACAAAATGTTTTAAGCCTTCATAAAGAAGTGAACAGCAAGGGATATCATTATTCATTTATGGAAAATCCCGAAGATTGCACCGGATGCACAAACTGCGCTGTAGTTTGCCCCGACAGTTGCATTACTGTATATCGAGTAAAACAAACAAATATTGCATAATAAATCAGTAACCAATAAAAATAAAAATACAATGGGAGACTTACGATTAATGAAGGGCAACGAAGTAATTGCCGAAGCAGCTATACGCTGTGGATGCGATGGTTATTTCGGATACCCTATTACACCGCAGTCAGAAGTTATGGAAACTCTCATGGTACGACGTCCATGGGAAGAAACCGGAATGGTTGTATTGCAAGCCGAAAGCGAAATAGCATCGATAAACATGCTCTATGGCGGTGCTTCGGCCGGAAAAAAAGTTATGACTTCATCCTCGAGCCCGGGCATAAGCCTTATGGCCGAAGGTATATCATATTTAGCAGGAGCCGAATTGCCTGCACTTATTGTAAATGTACAACGTGGCGGCCCGGGGCTTGGAACCATTCAACCCTCACAAGCCGACTATTTTCAAGCAACTAAAGGCGGAGGGCATGGCGATTATCGCTTAATTGTGCTGGCTCCAAACTCGGTGCAGGAAATGAATGACTTTGTTGACCTTGGTTTTGAACTGGCTTTTAAATACCGAAATCCGGCAATGATTCTTGCCGATGGTGTGGTTGGCCAAATGATGGAAAAAGTTGAACTGAGCCCATACAAAGCTCGACTTACTAACGAACAAGTTGAAGAACAACACGGCAACTGGGCTGCTACAGGAAAAAAACCAAACCGCCAACAGCATATTTTAACATCACTCGAACTAATTTCGGAAAAACAAGAAAAAAATAACGAGCGTTTTCAGGCAAAATATCGTGCCTTACAACAAGACGAAGTACGCTACGAAGAAATCCAGTGCGATGATGCCGAGTACATTATTGTGGCATACGGTTTATCATCGCGTATAAGCCAAAAAGCCGTTGATTTACTCAGAGCTCAGGGCATTAAAGCCGGCTTGCTACGCCCAATTACCCTGTTTCCTTTCCCCGATAAAATAATTCACAAACTTGCTGATAAAGCAAAAGGATTTCTTTCGGTTGAAATGAGCGCAGGACAAATGGTTGAGGATGTAAGACTTGCTGTTAACGGAAAAACAAAAGTTGAACACTTTGGCCGCATGGGAGGAATGATTGCAAACCCATCGGAAGTGGTTGATGCAGTAAAAAATAAATTAATAGGAGGTTAACATGGCTGAACTACAAATAAACGACATCATAAAACCCGAAAACAAAGTTTACGGGAAATCAAAAATAATGACCGATAAACCCATGCACTATTGCTACGGATGTAGCCATGGCGTGGTACACAAACTCGTTGCCGAGGTAATTGAAGAAATGGGAATACAAGAAAAAGCCATAGGAGTTGCCCCGGTAGGCTGTTCGGTTTTTATGTATAACTATCTCGACATTGATTGGATGGAAGCTCCTCACGGACGAGCACCGGCATTGGCAACTGGCTATAAAAGAGTTTGCCCCGAAAAATATGTTTTTACATACCAGGGCGATGGTGACCTTGCCGCTATTGGAACAGCCGAAACAATGCATGCTGTAAACCGTGGCGAAAACATTGTGATGATTTTT
>CAZARW010000024.1:26706-35805 GCA_964487645.1 uncultured Prolixibacteraceae bacterium | reverse complement strand
TTCCGCTTGAAGTGGCAGTGAATTTTTCGCCACCAATTTCGAGGCGAACACTTGCCATTGGTTCGAGTGATTTACCGGATATAACTTGTAAATAATCGAGTTTAATACGATCGTTCTCCTTGCGGATTTCGCCGGCAAGCAATAACAAATCATCTTCTTTAATGTCTTTTTTCTTATCGGCCAGTTTCAAAAACTCCTGATATATAGCATCGAGTTTTTCTTTGTCGGGTTTTAATCCCAGGTTTTCGAGATGGTGCTTTAATGCAGCGCGGCCACTACGGGCAGTCAGTACAATTGACGATTCGTTGATTCCTACGTCGGTAGGATCAATAATTTCGTAGTTTTCACGGTTTTTGAGTACTCCGTCCTGGTGAATCCCCGATGAGTGAGCAAAAGCGTTACGCCCGACAATTGCTTTGTTTGGTTGCACGGGCATGTTCATAAGGCTCGAAACCATCCGGCTGGTTTTAAAAATATTTTTAGTGTTGATATTTGTTGTGATACCCAGTTCTTTTTCGCGGCTTTTAAAAGTCTTTACCACTTCTTCGAGTGAAGTGTTTCCTGCACGTTCGCCAATTCCGTTCATGGTTACTTCAACCTGGCGGGCTCCATTGAGTATTCCGCTCACTGAGTTTGCAGTAGCCATACCCAAATCGTTATGACAGTGAGTTGAAATAATTGCATTATGTACCCCTTTAACATTTTCCATGAGGTATTTTATTTTTGCACCAAACTCATGTGGCATAGTGTATCCGGTTGTATCGGGAATATTTACAACTGTTGCTCCGGCTTTAATTACCGCTTCAACTACGCGTGCCAGGTATTCGTTGTCGGTTCGTCCGGCATCTTCGGCATAAAACTCAACATCTTCGACATATTTTTTTGCGTATTTTACGGCAGCAACTGCACGTTCAATAATTTCGTCGGGGTTGGAGTTCAGTTTATATTTTATGTGGTATGGCGATGTTCCGATACCGGTATGAATTCTTCCTTTTTTTGCATATTTTAGTGATTCGGCAGCAACATCTATATCTTTTTCAACAGCTCGTGTAAGGGCACAAATAGTTGGCCATGTAACGGCTTTTGAGATTTCTACTACTGAATTAAAATCACCGGGGCTTGATATTGGAAATCCGGCTTCAATAACATCAACACCCAATTCTTCGAGCGCTTTTGCCACTTCAATTTTTTCAATTGTGTTTAACTGGCATCCGGGGACTTGTTCGCCGTCGCGCAAAGTTGTGTCGAAAATGTACAATCTATCACTCATAGTATTTCATTTTTGCCGAAAAAAATTTCGGTGGTTTAACATTTACTTTTTTTAATGAAAAAAGCCATTCTCGTTATCTGAGAATGGCTTTTAATTTTTTATATTCTTAATGCATATATATACCACTCTCAGCTCAGCTTTGTGAGAATTAGAATACCTAGTAGGTTAATGAGCGATATATTGATGCTTTTAATCATTGTTTATTTTTATAATTTGGATGCAAATATGGTAATTATTTTTAAATATGAAAAAATAAAGTTGTTTTTATTTACATTTTTAAAGTTTTTAAAACAAAATATTGATTTTAAATAGGACATTCATCTTCTTTAAATAGAACTATAGCTTTAATAACAATTGTTCCATCGCTTTGTTCGGTAATGTTAATGTCCATGTCTTGAATTTCAAAAATATCTTTTTTTGCTTGTGTTATTGCCTGTTCAATCATCGATATGTTGGTTGGGATATCAAATTCAGCTTCGGTATCGGTAAGTTGAGCTTTAAATGTGTAGGTTTTGTCGGGTGTTAGCATTACAGTAGTTGTACCTTCAGTAAATTTGAAATAGGTCCATGAGTCATCGGAATTTTTTTTGCGGTATTGGCCGTTAATCGATGGAGCCATTGCAACAGGGTTTCCGGGGCATTTAAACTGCACAATTATTTTATGAGGAACTAAACCGTCTTTTGCGCTTGCAGTAATTTCAACATTTTGGCCACAAATGCTGCTCAGGTTTACTTGTTCTGGTTCGATGTTGTATTGGGTATCACCATAAAATTTAATATATGCTTTTTGAGCATCGTTTGGATAGTAAAATGCTCCGGTATTACTGGTAAAAGGCATTTTATTACCACTCACTCGCTGGTATGCAACCAACACATCATCAATATATAGTTTGTATCTGAATACTGCGCTACCTGTGTTTTTTGATGAGTTGTTTACAGTGATGTTAATCCCCGAAGTACAATGAGTGAGGTTTTTAATTTGAGTTGCCGAATATGCTTTAGCAATATTGGGCGAGTCGGTTAATGTTACATTTTCGTTAGTGAGGTTAAAGCTGTTGACTGTTGTTCCATAATAGAGCATACCTTCGAGACCCCAATTTTCGTAATTATTTTCGGCGAGGCTAAAGTTTCTTGATGCTAAAGTGCCATTTGGAGGAAACAGCGAACGGAAAATGCTGTAATACGTTTTATTGTCTTGAGTTTTAGTAAATGTTGCCATTTGCCATACAGGGTCATTCTCTGTTTTAATTTTCGAAAAGTTGAAAAGCACATCAAAAGGTTCGTTACCGGGTGATATGCTAGCCGATTTAAGTACTGTGTTTTGTGATTTGTTGAAGTTAATCATTTGAATATCTTTATCGATATTGCCGGTTTTTGTAAAGTATACCTGAGTTGGAAATGCATCGTAGCTAAAGTCTGATACATTTGTATACACTGTAAAGTCGATAGGATTTTCTTCTGAAACTTCGATGTTCGGGTCAAAAGTCAAATTAAGTCTTCCGTTTGTGACTGTGTAGCTTTTATTTTTTTCTCCTTCGTAGTTAATAATGTGTTCGGCACTTTTCCCTTCAAAAAAGACCTGAATTGTTTTATTGTCGATATATTCACCGGTTTCGCTATCAACAAAGTGAAACGAAAAACGGGTTTCAAAAATATTCATATCGAGTAAAAGCAGTGTGATTTCTTCTCCGGTTTTTTTATCTTTCAGCGGATTGTTTAACAGGTCGCTGCAAGCTCCCATTATTATGAGCAGAGCAAAAATGCTTATGGTTTTCAGAGTGTTATTCGATGTGCGTTTCATGTCGTTTTTGTTTAAAGATTACAATTCTTTATTATCAAATTCATCGTAAATCGCATTAAATATCAATAATTTTGAAGTTAACGCTCATTCGTAGAATAGGGTATAAGTAGTACTGGCTTAATTGATTTTCAAAAATTTCGGCTTGTCCGTGGTCGGGGTTAGCAGTTGGTGAAATTAAGCCATCGGCTTCGATTGAAACTTTAGGTGATCCCATGTAATACGTGCCAATTTCGAAAGCAAAGCCTACGCGGCTTTTAGCGCTGAGTGTGCGTCCAAATCCAATTCCGGCATAAGGTGATATACGTAATCCGGGACGAACCTCAACTGTAAAGGTTCCGATTTTTTCGGGAGAAATTGTGATGTCTCCGTATTCGAATGCGTTCTTAGCATTGCCCGTTGAAACTAAGTGTAAATTGTTTACAGCAAGGCCTGTTGTTACAAAAAATAAGGGTACTAGTTGAATGTCGAGAAGTGCAGACAGCGAGCCGGTTTTTAGGTCATTAATGCTATGGTATTCAATATTTTCCTGGTTGAAATCATACGGAAAGCTGTATCCCATTTTATCAAATCCGGCACGTACCGACATATTATGCCTGAATTGCAAAATTATATCGCCACCCAGCCCCATAGTTGATGCTTTGGGAGCTATACCCACCGAAATGGTTTGCGATAGTGCTACATTTGATACGAATAGCATAAAAATACTGAGTGTATAAAAAAGAGTTTTTTTCATTTTTTTAATTACTAAAGTTGGCATGCGATAAACCCTGCATGATGAAAATTTTTAATGTATAATTCAGTTTTGTTGTTATGCTTTTTACTTTTTTTATTGTTTTACAAGCTGTTTCAATTATACAAATATACTTAAATAACACAAAATTTTCATAATAATAGCACAAGCACATGGTGGAATGAACAAACAAAAAACCATTATGCTATTTGAGCATAATGGTTTGTATATTTTAAAAAGAATTTTAAAAAAAAGCGATTATTAGCTGTTTTTTAGCGAAAATTCTCTTCCGGCTTCAAAAGCATTCTGATTTAATTCAACAATGTCTTTTCCTTTGCGGGCAAAAATATCTTCGATTGCTTCTTTCACTTTTTCGAAAGGAATGTCGATAAAAGGAGTAGCAGCCCCCAGCATTACCATATTTGATGCTTTGCCGTTACCAATTTCTTTGGCAATTTTATCGGCATCAATTGAAATTGAATTTGGCAGCGATTTAATTTCTTGGTGAATAGTATCGATTTCGGGATAATTTGGGATGTTAACAAAGGGAGTAATGTTTGTTACCAAATATCCGTTTGGTTTCAGAAAAGGAAGGTATCGCAACGATTCCATGGGTTCAACCGAAAGAATAATGTCGGCTTTACCCAGGGGAATTAAATCACTTGAAATAGGCGAGTCGGATATTCGCAAGTGCGAAACCACTTCGCCACCACGTTGGCTCATTCCGTGAGTTTCGGCTTGTTTTAAATAGTAGTTGTTTTTAAGTGCAGCTTCGCCTAATACCGCTGCAATTGACAATATTCCTTGTCCGCCTACTCCCGAAAGTATTATGTCGGTTTTCATCTTGTTTTGTTTAATTGATTTGGTATTCTTAATGGTGTTATTTTATGCAGTCGGTTTTAATTATATTGCGTTTAGCCCGTTTGTCGCGCATTGCTTTTTGAATGCATTCGCGGCTGGGGATAATTACCGAAACACCATTGTATTCAATTTCTTCTTTAATCATTTTTGTCATTTCGTCGTGATTCTTTTTATGCGGAACTACAGTTCGTATATGCTTTGGGTCAACACCAATTCCTTTACAAATTGTTTCGAGTTTTCCCGAAGCCGACGATTCTTGTCCGCCGGTCATCGAAACCGAATCGTTGTCGGAAATAATTACTACAATATTCGCTTTATCGTTAACCGCATCGAGCAATCCGGTCATTCCTGAGTGTGTAAAAGTTGAATCGCCAATTACAGCAACCGAGGGGAATAATCCTGCATCGGCAGCACCTTTGGCCATGGTAACTGATGCACCCATATCAACACAACTGTTAATCGATCTGAAAGGAGGGAGAGCACCCAGAGTATAGCAGCCAATATCGGCAAATACATGGCCTTCGCCATAGGGTTTCAATACTTCGTTAAGGGCAAGGTACATGTCTTGGTGGCCACATCCGGCACACAATGCCGGTGGACGCGATGCAAGCATCTCGGGAGCTTTTTTTCCTTGATTTGTTTTGATACCTAAGGCAGCAGCAATAAGGTCGGGGTTTAGTTCACCATCGCGTGGTAATGATCCGTCTAAGCGTCCCTTAATACGGGTTCCTTTTTCGAAATAATCGTTTAGTTGTTCTTCAATTAAAGGATATCCTTCTTCGAGAACAAGTATTTCGTCGCATTGGCTCTCGAGTTCAGTAATGAGAGCTTTTGGCGCAGGATACTGATTCAGTTTTATGTATGGGTACGGGCAGTTTTTATCGGTATAATTTTCGAGCAAATAGTTTACTGTAATGCCGCAACAAATGATGCCCAGCGAATGATCAGTTCCGTTAATAAATTCGTTGTATTTTGATTTTTCGCTTATATCGAGTATTTGCTTTTGGATATTAAGCAATAGTTTGTATCTGTTTCGGGCAATTGCAGGTAAAAGAACAAACTGGCGCATATCTGAAGGCATAGCAAGCTTGTTTTCGTCAATTTCGGGCAAAGTTTCAATACCGGCTCTTGAGTGGGCAAGGCGAGTAGTAATTCGAATCATTACCGGGTATTTAATTTGCTCCGAAAGTTCAAAGGCGTAGCGAGTCATGTCGTAGGCTTCTTGCTGGCTCGAAGGTTCGAGGATTGGAATCATTGCAAATTTCCCATAAAATCTCGAATCCTGTTCGTTTTGTGATGAGTGCATCGAAGGGTCGTCGGCAACAACTAAAACCATTCCTCCATTAACTCCGGTAATTGCTGAATTCACAAATGGATCAGCAGCAACGTTAAGTCCAACGTGTTTCATACAAATTAGTGCTTTTTTACCGGCATACGACATGCCCAGCGCACCTTCGAAAGCTGTTTTTTCGTTGGCAGCCCACTTGCGGTGAATGTTGCGTTCAGTGGCTGTTTTATTTGCTTGAATGTACTCAGTAATTTCGGTTGAAGGGGTTCCGGGATAAGCGTATACTCCCGATATTCCGGCATCGACTGCTGCCTGGCCAATAGCTTCAACTCCTAGTAAAAGTTTTTTCGACATGATAATTTTAAATTTTTAAAAGATTCAAAAATATAAAAAATAGGGAAACTTTCGGCCTGTAATTGAATTGTTAAGAATTTGATAATTATTCGTAAAAATGCTTAGCTGTATATTGTGGCAACAATTTTACGGGTGCTTGCATGGTTGCGGAATTCACAAAAATAAATACCTTGCCAGGTTCCCAGGTTTAGTTGGCGATTAGTTATCGGGATAGTAAGGCTTGTACCAAAAACCGATGATTTGATGTGTGCAGGCATGTCGTCGCTTCCTTCGTAAATATGGGTATATACATTGTGGTTTTCGGGGATTAAAATGTTAATAAAACTATCAAAATCGTGGCGTACGTCGGGGTCGGCATTTTCGTTAAGGGTAAGGGCTGCCGATGTGTGTTGCAAAAGAAGGTTTACCATGCCGGTTGCTGGTAATTCACCCAGTTCGGTGCTAATAATTGAAGTAATTAAATGAAAACCTCGAGAAAAGTGTGGTAAGTAAAGAATTTTTTGTTGTATCATAGTTCAAGTTCTCCTTTGCCTTGTCGTATTATATCAAAATCGTTGTTGGTGCAGTCAATCACTGTCGAAACATTGTTGTCACCATATCCTCCGTCAATTACAATATCAACAGAGTCGGTATATTCATCGTGAATAAGATCGGGGTCGGTCATGTAGGCTTTAATTTGGTCGGTGCTGTGTACCGAAGTTGAAAGTATTGGGTTTCCCAGTTCACGTACAATTTCTCGAATAATGTTGTTGTTTGGGATACGAATTCCAACAGTTTTCTTTTTGCCTTTAAAGTAGCGGGGTACATTGTTATTGGCTTCGAGAATAAAAGTAAATGGCCCGGGTAAATTGCGTTTCATTAGTTTAAACACATGGTTTGGAATTGGCTTTGTAAAGTCGGATATGTGGCTTAAATCGTGACAAATAAACGAGAAACTTGATTTTTCGATTTTAATGTCTTTAAGCCGGGCAACTTTTTCAACGGCTTTTTGATTCATAATATCGCAGCCAATACCGTATACGGTATCGGTTGGGTAAATTATCACTGCTCCGTTTTGTAAAGCGTGTACTACCTGATCAATTTTTCGTTGATCGGGATTTTGTTCATACATTTTTATGAGCATAGCAAATCAATTTTGACTTGCAAAGATAATTTGTTTTCCTATTTTCTCCAGAATGCTGGTGAAAATAAAACAAGAATGGTAAAGAGCTCGAGCCGGCCGAGCAGCATTAAAAATGAAAGAAACCATTTTGCAATTGCCGGTAAATGAGCAAAACTGTCGGCAGGGCCAACCGATCCAAAACCGGGGCCAATATTTCCCAGTGCACTGGCAACAGCTCCAACTGCAGTTTCAAAATCGTCGACAAAAAGCATAAACAAAAGGCTGCTTAAAAAGAAAATTGTTACGTATAAAAAGAAAAATGCTAATACGTTGGTAATTACTTGTTGATTTATTGATTTTTTGTTGAATCGTACCGGAATCACCGCATTTGGGTGTAATAAGCGGCGCATTTCGTAATAACTGTTTTTTATAAGCAGTGCAATTCGCATTGTTTTTATTCCACCACTTGTTGATCCGGTTGATCCTCCAATAAAAAACAGTAACATAATCATTCCCCATAAAAAAGGAGTCCAGGCTAAATAGTTGTCGGTGGCATAGCCTGTGGTTGTTAGTATCGAAACAACCTGAAAAAAACCGTTTCTGATTGATTTTTCAAGCCCGTAATCGGTTGTGAAAAGCAGTCCGCTTGAAATTATTATTGTGAATAGTATTATTGCTGCAAAATAAAATTTTGCTTCTTCGTTTTTAAATAATTTGCCGGGTTTACCTGTAATTAGAAAGAACAATAACGAAAAGTTGGTTGCGGCAATTACCATAAAAAAAGCAACTACGTATTGAATATATGCTGAGTCCCAGTATGCTATGCTTGCTTGTTTTGTTGAGTATCCGCCGGATGACAGGGTTGTGAACGAGTGGCATATTGCATCAAAAAACGACATGCCTCCCAGCATAAGCATTACTGTTTGGAGAATAGTAAAAGCAACATAAATATACCAGAGAATTTTTGCTGTTTCTTTTATACGAGGATTTATTTTTTCGTAGGTTACACCAGGAGCTTCGGCTGCATAGAGCGACATTCCTCCAATACCAAATGCCGGGAGTATGGCAAGCGAGAGAACAACAATGCCCATACCTCCAAACCATTGGGTCAGGCTTCGCCAAAATAATATCCCATGGGGCATTACTTCAATGTTATTGAGTATTGATGCACCGGTTGTAGTAAAACCCGATATGGTTTCGAAAAAGGCATCGGTGTAGTTTGGTATTGCATTGCTAAGGTAATACGGGAGGCTTCCAAATAGTGAAAAGAAAATCCATACAAACCCTACAATGATAAATCCTTCGCGTTTCCCAATTTGTTTTTGGGCTTTGTGCGATAAAAGGAAAAAAAGTAAACCACTGGCTAAGGTAATACCCGATGATAAAATGAAGGCTTTAAGATCGTATTCGCTATATATTGCCGATACAAGCAAGGCCAATAACATAAACAAGCCTTCGCCAATTAATAAAAATCCGATTGTGCGGGATATGATTTTATAATTCAGCATTGTTAGTTGCCTTTAAAAAACTTATCAACTTTTTGTATGGTTTTTGGCAAAGCAAATATTACTACTCTGTCACCTTCTTTTATTTGAGTATCGCCGGTTGCAATAAAGCCCTGATCGCCTCTGATAATACCGCCAATTTTTGCATTGTCCGGAAAATCAAGGTCTTTAACAGTCCGGGTAGTGGC
>CAZARW010000024.1:0-26696 GCA_964487645.1 uncultured Prolixibacteraceae bacterium | reverse complement strand
TTTCGATCCTGCACATGCAATCAGTTCAATTACTTCAGCATCGGTCGATGAGAGACACTTAATGCTCGATATTTCGGAAGTCATCGAAAAGCGGTAGATAAAGCTTGCTGCAATAAATTTTTTATTGATTACAGTGCCTATTCCAACTTGTTCGGCCAAGCTGATAAAATCAACGTTTTCGATTTCGGCAACGGTACGTTTAATCCCCATTTTTTTTGCAAGCTGGCAGGTTAAAATGTTGGCTTCGGAGTTGCCGGTTACTGCAACAAAAGCATCCATTTTTTCAATACCCTCTTCTTTGAGGAGTTCAAGATTCCGTCCATCGCCATTTATTACCAGTATATTGCTAAACCTGTCGGCTATTTGCTGACAGCGTTCTTTGTTTTGCTCAATAACTTTTATGTTGAATTGATCTTGTAATTTTTCGATTGTTTTTTGGGCAATACGGCTTCCTCCTAAAAACATAATGTTTTTAACTCCAAAATATTCTTTCCCTGCTTTGTCGTATAAATCGAGCATTGAGTTAGGAGTTGTTACAAAATATACAATATCGCCTGCCAGGATCATGTCTTTACCTTTGGGGATAATTGTATCGTTTGCACGTGTTATTGCTACTGCTCTGAATCCTGTGTTCGTTTGTGCAATATCCGAGAGAGTTTTATTTACAATTGAAGCATTATCTCTGATTTTTATTCCAAAAAGGATAAGTTTGCCACCCGAAAATTCTTGAGTAACCCTTGCACCAGGTTGCTTTACCGAGGCAACAATTTCTTTTGCTGCAAGGGTTTCGGGGTAAATGAGTTCGTCAACCCCCATTTCAAGAAACTTGGGTTTGTTTACTTTTCGGAGGTATTCGGCATTGTTTATACGTGCCAGTGTTTTTGCCGCGCCAAGGTCTTTTGCAAGTATACATGCAAGCACATTTCTTGATTCGTAGGGTGTTACTGCAATAAATAAATCGGCTTTGCCAATTCCGGCACTTTTTAAATCATCAATTGAGTTGGCCGCTCCGGTTATTGTAAGCAAATCAATCTGATTGGCTATTCTTTCAAGTTTTTGGTTGTCATCGTCGAGTAGCACAATGTCGTGATTCTCGTTACTAAGCATCTGAGCCAAATAAGTACCAACTTCGCCCGCTCCGGCAATAACTACTTTCATTTTTTGTCTGTATAAATTATTATTCTCAGTTAAATCAAAAACAATACGTAATGTGTGTTTTGCTTTGATAAAGAATATTTTTAATCGTTACGCTTATTTATTCTTCTTAATAAAGAATCGAACGGACAAAGTAATACTAATTGCTTCGTATTTTCAAAATAAAAGGTGTCCTTTTTTTAAAATGCCCAATGATTTAATTCTTTAGTAATTGCTTTGCTGTTTATGCGTCAGAATTATTGCACCTTTCCGGCTGCTGTATACAGTGTCGGCAGGGAATTGTACGGGGCATGTTTTTTTGTTTCTTATTGTATAAACATTGTATACATTCTTTTTATTTAAAGTGATTGATTTTTTGTAGGTATTCCAAACAATGTTTGCGTTCGGAGAATTTTTTTGGGTGTTGAATTTCTTTTGGTTTATTGCCACAATTGTATTTTTATATAAAATTAATTGATTTTGTATAGCAATTCCGTTGTTGTTGAGCGTTTGGTTATTGCATGTGTCAATTTTGATGCTGTTTTTTAGTTTAAAAAAACCAAGGCTGTTTTCAATTGCATTGTGGGTGTTGTTGTTATATTGACCGTTTGTGTAGTAAAATAATTGTTTGTTGTGAATAATACCCATAAGTGGCGATTGGTATGTATTATAAAAAATTATAGCCGATAGTTTTGATGATTTTATATAGTTGAAAATTCCGTTTGTAGTTAGCAATATTAAAATGGCTAAGCTGATGATTATTGTTTTAAATTGTTTTTTTGAAATCATAAAAATCGATGCAACGATAATTGCAAAGAGTAAAATCATGGTGATTTTGTCGATCCATATATTGCCGATAACTGCACCGGGGAGTTGTTCTATAGCTTCGACACTTTGATTCATTATTTTGGTAATCAGGGCAAGAATTTTTGCAATAATATCTGAAATTGCCGGTATGCCGCTAAAAATAAAAAAGAGCAATGCACCGTAAAGCAATAATGTTGCTGAGGGGATTACAATATAGTTGCTAATCCAAAAATATACCGGAAACTGATGAAAGTAGTATATACTAATAACAAATGTTCCAATTTGAGCAGCAAGCGATACTGCAAACAATTCCCACAGGTATTTCAATATTTTATTTTTGAAGTGAAGCATATTTGCAATGCGAGGCTGAAAATAAACAATGGCAAAAACGGCCAAATACGAAAGTTGAAAACCTATTTCGTAAATGATTTGAGGATTGATACACATCAAAATAAAAGCCGACAATGATAAGGTGTTATAAATATTTGTTTTGCGTCCAAGTCCATTGCCAATTATTACAAAGGTAAACATCGTGCATGCTCTCATAACCGAAGGCGATAGTCCGCTAATAAAAGCATAAGCCCATAATAAAAGAATTAATATTGGTGTTTTTAATATTTTTCCTCGGCGCAGGTATGCAAGCGGTGTAAACATCATGTTAATAATCATGTAAATAATGCCAACATGCAAACCCGAAACTGCAAGTACATGCATTGCTCCCGAAGCTGCAAAACTTTGTTGCAATTCGCTGCTTAAATAGTTTTTGTCGCCCAAAGTAAGGGCTGTAAGTACAGCAAATTCGTTTGGGGGTATTCCTGCCCGGCGGTATTTCTGTATAAGTTGTGTTCGAATATTAAAAGCAATAGTACGTAAGGTAATTTTTTTGCCTTCCGATTTTTCAATTTTGTTGCGTATATATGCTTGATATCTGATGCCTCGCTTTTGTAAAAAGTTTTTGTAGTTAAAGCTTCCGGGGTTATTCAAATTTTCGATAGCATATAACTGAGTTTCGAACGCAATTTGGTGTCCGGGGTATAGTTGCTGATTTAATGCTGAATCGGGGAGGGTAACTTGAATTTTTTCGGAAACCTGAATTGATATCGAATCGGGAATTTTAACGTATGTTAAATCAACAATATATGTGTATTTTCTGTCGTCAATTCTTTTTTTATCACTAATGGAGCCATAATAAATGCCTTTTTCGGGCAATGAGTTGTCGAATCGGTTTTGATGCCTGATGTAGGTGATAAATATTCCGGTAAAGACAAAAAATATAAGGATTGCCGGTTTCGAAATATTTTTATGTGTTTTTTTGTTGTTAAAATAAACGGCAACAAAAAGTATAATAACAAAAATTGGAAATGCAATTAGAAATGTATGTAGCGACAGGACTTTTTCCAGTAAGTCCGAAAGAATAATCCCAGTTGCCAACGAAAGTGCATAGCTTAAAAAGGGAATTTTTTTTAGTGTTTTGCTTTCTGTTGTCATTCAAAAAGCAATTTAATAAAAAAAAGAAAGGATAGATAAATTCTTACCTACCCTTTAAACTAACAAACCTAACCTAACTAAACCTAACTATGAAATATTTTTGCTCTAATCGATGTCGATTATTTATGATGCAAATATATGTTGTACAACACAAAAATATGTTACCTCAATATTAATTTTTTCATAAGGCGTATTTTTCTTAAAAATGAATTAATACTCAATAGTATGATGTGTCGATAAAATAAATCACCAAAAATCATTCAATAATTGCCTCAATTGCTTTATACTTGTTTTGAAAAAGAAGAATTTGTAGTATTATATACAAACACTTGGCTTACAATAATTAATATGAAAATTGAACGAAAAGGTGGTGTCTTATTGCATATAAGTTCGCTTCCCGGAATATACGGTATTGGCGATTTTGGTTCCGAAGCATATCGCTTTGTCGATATGTTGGTTGAGAACAATTTTTCGGTATGGCAAATATTACCGCTTGGGCCAATAGGGCCGGGAAACTCACCCTATCAGTCGTATTCGGCTTATGCCGGAAACATGCTTTTTATTTCGCCCGATCAGTTGTTAAACTGGAAATTACTTTCAGAATTCGATCTTGATTCAATGCCGGTTTTCCCCGACATGTATGTCGATTATACCTTAGTTACACAATATAAACGCAAGTTGTTGCAAAAAGCATGGGAAAATTTTGAATCGAAAGCCGATGAGAATTTTCACAACGAGTTTCATCGTTTTATCGACGAACATACTTGGTGGCTTGCTGATTATGCTTTATATACAATTTGTCGTGAATATTTTGGGAACAAACCCTGGAACCAATGGTCGCATGATATAGCGAGCCGGCATGAAACAGCACTCGAAATGTACAAAATAAAATTTGCCAACGAAATTCGTTATCAAATGTTTGTACAGTTTATGTTTTTCAGGCAATGGTTTGCTTTAAAAAACTATGCAGGGCAAAAGGGAATCGATATATTTGGTGATTTGCCTTTGTATGTTTCGCACGATAGCTCTGATGTTTGGGGAAATCAATCGTTGTTTCTGCTGGATAGCAGTGGAAAACCCAATGTTGTAGGTGGAGTGCCACCCGATTATTTTAGTGCCGAAGGGCAGTTGTGGGGAAACCCTGTTTACAATTGGCCCGAACTTGAAAAAACAAATTATCAGTGGTGGATTGCTCGTTTGTATTTTAATTTTCATATGTACAATTTAGTTCGGATCGATCATTTTAGAGGCCTCGAATCGTTTTGGGCAATACCTGCCCAATCAAACACAGCTAAAAACGGATATTGGATGCCTGCATATGGCCACAGTATGTTGGCCGAAATGAAAAAAAACATGCATAATTTACCTGTAATTGCCGAAGATTTAGGCACGATTACCCCACAGGTTGAGGATCTGAAAAATGCATTTGATTTTCCCGGAATGAAAGTTTTGCAATTTGCTTTCGAATCGGATCAAAGAAACGTACATTTACCTCATAATTATACAACAAATAATGTAGTGTATACCGGAACTCACGACAACAATACTTTGTGTGGTTGGTGGAATAGCATTTCGGATGACGAAAAGCTCATGGCAAAACAGTATATACCTCAAAATTGTGCCGAACCCGAACATTTTTTTATTGAGATGGCCTGGGCTTCGGTAGCAAAATTAGCAATTGTGTCGATGCAGGATATTTTAAAAGCTGATTCAACTGCACGGATGAATACTCCCGGTAAGCCAACAGGAAATTGGGAGTGGCGTTTTTCGGAAAAACTACTCAAAAATGCCGATTTCGGGTTTATGAAAATGTTGAATAAAAAATATAACAGATAATCATGGCTAAAATTTATACAATAGGCGAAACAACATACGATGTAATATTTCGCGATGGAAAACCAATCAACGCTGCTGTTGGAGGTAGTGCATTAAACCTTTCGGTTACTTTAAGCCGCTTAGGATTTCCGGTATATTTTGTTTCACGTATGGGAAACGACAGAGTGGGTGATATGTCGCTTGATTTTTTGACCCAAAACGGAATCTCATGCAAATTTGTTACCCGATACGATGGTAACTCAAGACTGGCTCTGGCTTTTCTCGATGACGAAAACAATGCCCAGTATCAATTTTACAAGGCCGATAAATTGCCTTCGTTGGTATTTCCTCAGCTGGGATATGGTGATATTGTAACTTTTGGATCGACAAATGCCTTACGAAACGAAGGACGTAATAATTTGTTGCTCTTTCTGAACCATGCTCACGATAACGGAAATGTAACAATTTACGACCCAAATATACGCGAATTTGGCCCTCTTGAACTGATTGAAGTGCGTCGTAAATTCGAAGAAAATTTATATCTCACAAAAGTACTCAAGGGATCGGCTAAAGATTTTCAAAGGATTTATGACACAAGCGATGCCGATATCATTTTCGAAAAAGTAAAAAACTCTGGTGTTGAGGTGTTGATTGTAACTTCGGGGGCTAATCCTGTTCAATTGCGGACAAAATCATTAAACATGAGTATTGATGTAAAACCGGTTAACACTGTAAGTACAATTGGAGCAGGCGATAGTTTTACAGCAGGCCTTGTATATGGTTTTGTTAAATACCGCATAAACCCCGAAAAACTGAAAGCATTGACTGAAAAAGAATGGAAGACAATTATTCAATACTCAAAACGTTTTGCAGCCGAGGTTTGCAAATCAAAATCAAACTATTTGTCGAACAAATATGTACGGCAAATTGATGATTATTCACAAATAATATAACCGGGCATTAAAAGCAGTTGATATAGATTTATTATTTTAAATCGATAAAACGTTTTGTAAGCAACAAAAATTCATCGGGTTTTTCGGCATGCAGCCAGTGGCTTGCACCTTCAATTGTTTGTATCTCGGATTCGGGATATATTTTCTTTGTGATTTTTATCCCATCATTGTCAATATATTCCGAAAGTGATCCTTTTATAAAAAGTACAGGGTATTGTATTATTGGGGTTCTGTCGGCCAGCGAATCCTCGTTAACATCGCCAATAATTTGGGGCAAATATTTACTTAAAGTTTCAATGTTGATTTTCCAGGTAAAACCTTGTTTTGTGCGGTGTAAATTTTTTAATACAAACAAACGAGTGCTTTTATCGCGTATATAATTTGATAAATCGTTTTCAATTGCTTTTCGCGATTCGTATTTACTCAGCTTGATGCTGTTCAAAGCTTCAAGTACATATTTATGAAAAAAGTTTCGCTGTTGAGCTTCGGTTTTGTTTAAATAATTAATTGGTGCAATATCGGCAACAATAAGCGAACGGATTTTTTCGGGATAATCGGCTGCAAAAGCCATAGCCAGCTTTCCTCCCATGCTGTGCCCAATAATGTGTGCTTTTTCAATATTTGCTTGTTCAAACAGGTTGGCAATATCATTAACCATGCTGTGGTAGCTATGCTCTTTTGAGTGTTTTGATGCTCCGTGGTTTCGCAGATCGGGCACAATTACCCGATAGTTTTTTGATAATTCACGGGCTATCGACATCCAGTTGTCCGACGATCCGTATAATCCATGTAAAATTATAAGGGGTGTTCCCTTACCGCTTTCTCTGAAAAATAAATTCATGAATTGTAGTTTACATGAGCAAAAAAATCAATCCCTCCAGGCTTGTTTTACAGTTTTAAGCACTCGCGGTATTTTATTATTGTTGTTTCGAGACCCAAATATAAAGCATCGGCAATAAGTGCATGTCCTATCGAAACTTCATCAATAAAAGGAATATTTTTAATCAGATAATGAAGGTTTTCAAGATTCAGATCGTGACCGGCATTAATACCCAGCCCCATATTTTGAGCAATTTTGGCAGCCTGTATAAACGGTTCAATTGCTTTTTGAGCCGACTTTCGATACATCGAAGCATAAGGTTCGGTGTATAGTTCAATACGGTTGGTATTGCATTGTGCGGCTCCTTCAATATTTTTAGCATCTGTGTCGGTAAATATCGATACTCTTATTCCTTTATTTTGAAATTGTTGAATTACCTCCTGTAAAAATGATTTGTGAGTAATGGTATCCCATCCGGCGTTTGAGGTAATTGCTTCGGGCGGATCAGGTACAAGTGTAACCTGTGCCGGAACTACCTCACAAACAAGATCAATGAACGATTTCGAAGGGTAGCCTTCGATATTAAATTCGGTTTTAAGTACCGGTTTTAGCATACGAACATCGTTGTAGCGTATGTGTCTCTCGTCGGGACGAGGATGAACAGTAATGCCCTGCGCTCCAAATTTTTCGCAGTTAAGAGCTGTTTCAACAACATCCGGAATATTTCCTCCACGTGCATTACGTAGTGTGGCAATTTTATTTATATTTACACTTAAGCTGGTCATTTTATACTCTGTATTTTGGGCTTGCAATTTACAACTTTTATATGTTTTTTTATTCATTGCACTCAAATGATGTTTTTTGGAGTAATTTTTGATAAATAAAATCAGCTTTAAACAATAACAAATTGATAGCACAGGAACTCATATCAACAAATTTGCCGCAATTGCATTGTGATGATACAGGCCGCCAGGCTCTGAACATAATGGAATCGTTCAGAATTTCGCATCTTCCGGTTGTGAAAAACCATCACCTTGTGGGGATTATTTCTGATAAGGATATATACGACAGGGAGCTCGAAACATGTACGTGCAAAGATTCGAATGTTGCTTTTTTGCAGGAGTTTGTTTATTCAAATCAACATATTTTTGAGATTGTTCAAAAAATGCACAATCTTCAATTAACAGTTATGCCGGTGTTAAATGTTGATAAAACGTATTTAGGAGCAATAATACAACCCGAGCTTGCATTACACATTATTAAAATGTTTTCGTCTTTTGAACCCGGTGCTGTTATTGTTCTTGAAATAAGCCCTTTAAATTTTTCTTTATCGCAAATTTCGCAGATTGTTGAGAGCAACGATGCCAAAATTTTGAGCATGTATACGCATAAACCGGCAAACTCAAACGAATTTGATGTAACCTTAAAACTCAACATAACCGAAATTTCGTCAATAATTCAAACCTTTGTTCGCTACGATTACAATATAAAAGCAGCATATATGGACGATTCGTTATTAAACAACATGTATAACGAACGCTACGAGATGTTTATGAAATATATTGATATGTAATGTTTAAGCATCCTGGTATTTTTCAGAATCGGCTAATAAAGAAATGCGTCATTAAAAACCGAACAGTATGAAGATTGCACTTTTTAGCAATGCAATAAAAAAAGAACACAAATCAGTGTATGAGCACATCTTTTCTTTTTTTGAAAAAAACTCGGTACAGCTATTGGTCGAAGAAAAAATGGTGCGCGGAATTGAGCATAAATTTGGCATTTCGCTCAAAAATATCGAAACATATTCACGCAATAAGCAACAATACAATGCCGATATTATTTTATCGGTTGGCGGCGATGGAACGTTTATAAGTGCCATATATTATGCATTAGCAAACAATATACCTGTGGCCGGAATAAACTGCGGGCGTTTGGGTTTTTTGGCTGATATACACAGCGAAAATACCGATGAGGCATTGAGTCAGTTAATTGCCGGTGATTATACCGTTGAGGAGCGAACCATGTTACAAATATATGAGCCTGCAAATATGTTTGATGGCTTTACTGTTGCGGTAAACGAAATTACGGTACATAAACTCGACAATTCGTCGATGATTAAAATTGATACAATTATAAATGGCGAATATCTTGCCGGTTACTGGGCCGATGGCTTGATAATTTCAACACCAACCGGTTCAACAGCCTATTCGTTAAGTGTAGGCGGCCCTATTGTGATGCCAAACCTTGAGGGATTAATCATTACGCCTATTGCTTCGCATAATTTAACGGTTCGTCCGGTTGTTGTGCCAAATAATGTCGAAATCGAACTGCATATCGATGGTAGGGGCAGCCAGTTTTTAGTGTCTTCAGATCATCGTTCGCAACCACTCGACTTTTCGACACGCTTAATTATAAAAAAAGCAACAAAAAAAGTTGCTGTAATTAAGCTTAAAAACCACTCGTTTTATTCAACATTGCGAAATAAACTTATGTGGGGTGCCGATAAGCGCAACTAAATTTTTATTATCAAGCTACAATTTTTATCATTAAAACCTGTTATTGTACAATGATGTAATACCCTAATGGAGTGTTTATCATTAATAATAATACTGCATACTATTTTAGGTTCAAAAAAAACTTTTTTTCGACAAGCACAGGCAAAACGAACATCAGGTTTTTTCAATAATTATATTACTTTTGTAAGCGCTTGAGCAGAGCCTATATAAATATAAAAACTTGCGATGCAGTTGTTTGATGTACACGCCATTGCGAGTTTTGTTTTGTATAAGCTATAAGTAGATTATAATGAAGAAAGTACTTAAAATTGGTTTAGTGTTTTTTTGTATTGTGTGCAATATACATGCCGCAGCACAAAACGAAAGTGCCGATATTGGTTTTATTGCAGGCGGAACCATTCCGATTACCGATTATTCGTCAATTAAAGTTTTACAATCGGTAAAACCCTGTTTTGGAGCTTTTTACCGGTATAATTTCAATACCCGTTACAGCCTTCGTTTTAGTGCTTTATATTCAAATGTTGGGGCAAAAGGCTATCTCAATAATCCAAGCGAAGAGTTAAGTTTTCAGAAACCATATATCGATTTGGGAGCAAGTTTTGAAGTAAATTATTTAGATTACTTGCTTGGAAATAATACAATGAAGTTTAGTCCATATTTATTTTATGGAGCAGGTTTTTCGTTTTTTGAGCAAAATGAAGGAATATTGCTGGTAACCGGAAATGTTCATTTTGGAACAGGTGTAAAATACAGTATTAACAAGCGAATAGGAATAGGATTTGAAGCTTCGGCACGTAAACTGTTTAACGATGAGCTCGATAATCTTGATAATCCCTATTCTCAAATAAATTTGGATGATGTGAACGATTTTCTGCACAACAACGATTGGGTCAATTATTTTGGATTAACTTTGACCTACAAATTTTTCAGGGGTCGAAAACCATGTCCAGCCTATTAAAAAAGGAATAAAAAATAATGAGTTGCATCGAAAATATTGATAAAAACCGGGTTCCAGGCCACGTAGCCATAATTATGGATGGAAACGGCCGTTGGGCCAATCAGCGGGGAAATAACCGGATATTTGGACACGAAAAAGGAGTAGATGCTGTTAGGGCATCAATTCGAGCAGCAGGTGAAATTGGAATTAAATATTTAACCCTTTATGCTTTTTCAACCGAAAACTGGAAACGACCAAAATACGAAGTCGATGCACTTATGACTTTGTTAATGAGGGTTATTACATCCGAAATTGATGAGCTCGATAAAAACAATGTACAGCTTAAAGTAATTGGCGATATAAACAGTTTGCCATCAAAAGTTCAGCGCGAAATAAAACATTCGGTAGCAAAACTTTCGGAAAATACAGGTTTAACTGTTGTAATGGCCTTAAGTTACAGTTCACACTGGGAAATCATAAATGCTGTTAAAACAATAGCAAGCGATGTTAAAAAAGGAAAAATTAACCCCGAAAATATTTCACGAGAACTGTTTGATAGCTATCTTTCCACCGCCGAAATTCCGAATCCTGAGCTAATGATCAGAACCAGTGGCGAAACGAGGCTTAGTAACTTTTTACTCTGGCAGTTAGCATATGCCGAGTTGTATTTTACACCTAAGTTATGGCCTGATTTTGGCGAAGAGGATTTATACGAGGCAATTTGTGAATACCAGCATCGCGAACGACGTTTCGGAATGACCAGTGATCAAATTAAGAAAACTAAATTAAAGTAATGGCAAAAAAATTTGCAGTAACAGCCCTTTTTGTAATAATATTTTTTAGTGCTTGGGCTCAATTAACCGACAGTACAAATTTTTCGATATATTATTCAAGTCCGCGTGAATATACAATTGGTGGAATCGAAATTAAAGGAATACGCTATCTCGATAAACAAATGCTTAAAGAATATGCGGGTATTCGTGTAGGCGATGAAATTGTTGTTCCCGGAGATCAGGTTACCGACATTATTAAAAAATACTGGAAACAAGGTTTGTTCTCGGATGTGCGGGTTGATGCCAGCAAAATTGTGGACGACAAAATATTTCTCGAAATTTATTTGCGCGAACGCCCACGCCTTTCATCGGTAACTTATCATGGTGTTAAAAAATCGGAACTCGAAGATATAAAAGAACGTGTATTGCTCCTCGAAGGGAGCCAGGTGGTCGACGCCCAGCTTGTAAATGCCGAGCGAATTATTACCGATATTTTTAAAGAAAAAGGATTCCTCGAAACCGAAGTCAATATTGTTCAGCGCGACGACCCCGATCAGGAAAACTCAATTATACTCGACATTTATGTTGATAAAAAGGAAAAAGTGAAAGTGAAAAACCTTGTGTTTCACGGTGTCGAAAACATTCCCGAAAATAAGCTCAACTGGGCAATGAAAAAAACAAACGACAGAAGATTGATGAATCTTTTGCGTCCCAAAAAATTTCAGGAAGATTTGTACGAAGAAGACAAACAAAATGTGTTGAAAAAATATAACGAACTCGGTTATCGTGATGCTATGATTGTGAAAGACAGCATTTCGAAAATTGAGGGCGAAAACAAAGTGCAAATTGATATATGGATCGAAGAGGGCGATAAGTATTTTATTCGCGATATTGATTGGGTAGGAAACACAATATATTCCGAAGAAGATTTAAACAGCTTTTTAGGAATAACCAGGGGCGATGTATACAACCAAACCTTGCTTGATGAGCGTGTTACCCTCGATAACGATGCTGTAAGCAATTTATACCTCGATAATGGATACCTCTTTTTCAATATTACACCGGTTGAAGTAAATATCGACAACGATTCGATTGATCTGCAAATGCGAATATACGAAGGAAAACAAGCCCGTATAAACCGTATAATTATTGAAGGAAATACAAAAACTTTCGAAAATGTAGCCCGCCGCGAACTGTATACTTTGCCAGGCGATTTATTCAGTAAATCGAAACTTATGCGTTCGTACAGGCAATTGGCTCAACTTGGGCACTTCGACCAGGAGCGTATTGGTATTGATCCGATACCGAATCAGGAAAATGGTACTGTTGATATAAAATACTCCCTAATCGAAAGGGCAAATGACCAGGTTGAACTCTCAGGTGGTTGGGGTATGGGTATGTTTGTAGGATCGATTGGTTTACGTTTTACAAATTTTTCGGTGCAAAACTTGCTCGACCGCGAAGCATGGAAACCTCTTCCAGCCGGCGATGGACAAACTTTAAGCCTGCGAGCTCAAACAAACGGAAAGTATTATCAGCAATACAGCTTTACATTTATGGATCCATGGTTTGGAGGTAATAAACCCAATAATTTTTCATTGTCGTTTTTCTACTCAAAACTTACTCAGAGCGATGATAATTATAATTATTACGGCAATAGCCCATATGGTTATTCGCCATACGGATCATCGTATGGATATGGAGGAGGATATTCACCATATTCGCCATACAACCAATACGGTGGATATCAGCGCGATATGAGCGATGCAAAAATTATTTCGTGGCAAATTACATACGGAGCATCAATTGGTTATGGCTACCGATTATCGTGGCCCGACGATTATTTTACAGTGTATCACGAGTTATCGATGCAGCACTACAACCTTAAAGCATGGCCCTATTACTTTTTACAAGATGGTGATATTAACGATTTTAGTTTTAAAACTGTTTTTAGCCGAAACTCTCTCGTCAACCCCTTATATACACGTCGCGGGTCATCGTTTAGTTTGTCGCTCGAACTTACCCCTCCATACTCGTTAATTAACGGAAAAGACTATTCCGACCCCAATATGACCAAACGTGAACGTTACAATTTCCTCGAGTATCATAAATGGTTGTTTAATGCCAAATGGTTTACACCACTCGATAAAGCCGATAAACTTGTATTGCACACAAAATATGAATTTGGATTGCTTGGATATTTTGACGAAAACCGACGCTCACCGCTCGAAGGATTTAAAGTAGGAGGTGATGGAATGTCGGGATACGACTATTACGGATCGGACAATATTGCACTGCGCGGATACCAAAACGGTAGTGTAACCTCAAAAGGATCCGACGGTGGAAACTCGGCCAATATTTATTCTAAAGCAACCATCGAATTACGTTACCCGATTACTTTATCAGAGTCGGCACAAATATATGCACTGGGATTTCTCGAAGCCGGTAATAGCTGGTACGATTACGAGCAATTTAATATTTTTGATCTGAAACGATCAGCCGGAGTTGGAGTAAGGTTTTGGTTACCCATGTTTGGCTTGCTTGGAATTGACTGGGGATATGGTTTTGATATGCCAAACAACGGACAGGAATCATCAGCCAAAAGTCAGTTCCACTTTGTTATTGGTCAACAGTTTTAAAAAAATGGTATAAAAGTTGTATTTGTATATCCATCAAATCAAAAAATAAACATTATGAAACGAATACTCATTACTCTGTTTGCTGTTATTGCCTTTACAGCATTGTCGCATGCACAAAAATATGCATATGTCGATACTGAATATATTCTCGAAAATATTCCAACATATCAGGCCGCTCAGGAACAACTCGAAAAAATTTCGCTTCAATATCAGAACGAACTCGAAAGTGTACAGGCCGAACTGGAAAAGATGTATAACGATTTCAGAGCCGAAGCTGTTTTGATGTCGGATGAAATGAAACGCCGCCGCGAAGACGTTATTGTGTCGAAAGAAAAAGAATACCGCAATTTGCAACAAAAGTATTTTGGACACGAAGGTGAATTATTTCAAAAACGACAAGGCCTCGTAAAACCTATTCAAGACGAAATTTTTAATACAATACAGGAAATTGCTTCGGAAGAAAAATATGCTGTGATTTTTGATGCAGCCGGTGGACTTACAATGATATACACCGATCCACAGTATAATTTAAGCGACCAGGTACTCGAAAAATTAGGATATAAATAATTTTTAATTGGAGTTAATTTCTATATTTGCATAATTCCAAAAATCAATAAATCAAATATATAATGGTTTGATTATTCATTTTTGAAGATATTAAACGCAAAATAAAATAATAATAATAAATACAGACGAATGAAACGGATAATCATTTTAGTAACAGTAATGGTAATGGCCTTAAGCTCAGGCCTTAAAGCACAAGAATTAAAGTTTGGTCATATCGATATGCAAGAGTTGATTCAGGTAATGCCTGAACGTACATCGGCATTAAGTACACTTGAAACCGAAGCCGGCGAATTGGAAGATATGTTGATGACCATGCAGCAAGAACTGCAAACAATGTTTGAAGAATATACTCAAAAACGTGAAACAATGTCTGATTTGGTTCGCCAGGCCAAAGAAGAAGATATACAGGCTAAACAGCAGCGTATCGAAGTTTTTCGTACTCAGGCCGACCAGCAATTGCAGCAAAAACAACAAGAGTTGATGGCTCCTATTTTTGATAAAGCCGATAAAGCTATTGCCGAAGTAGCTAAAGAAAACAATTTAGTATATGTTTTTGATATTAGTTCACGTGTAGTACTTTATCAATCGTCAAAAAGTGTTGATGTTTTGCCTTTGGTAAAACGTAAAATGGGAATTACAGAATAATTTCATAAAAAAATACAAATCAAATGAGCCGTTTGTGAATACATTCGGCTCATTTTTTTTACTTTGTACTTGTTAATCGACAAAAATCAATGGGTAGAAATCAAGCTATAGGGATATTCGATTCGGGCTATGGTGGCTTAACGGTGCTTAAATCGATACGACACGAGTTGCCGCAGTACGATTATGTTTATTTAGGCGATAATGCCCGTACTCCTTACGGAACCCGGTCGTACGATGTAGTTTATGAATATACCCTTGAGGCTGTAAAAAAACTTTTTGCAATGAATTGCCGGCTTGTAATACTTGCTTGTAATACAGCATCGGCAAAAGCATTGCGAACTATCCAGCAAACCGATTTGCCCTCTATCGATCCTCAAAAGCGGGTACTTGGTGTGATTAGGCCCAGTGTTGAGGAAATAATGCATATTACCCGCAATAACCATGTGGGAATTGTTGGTACGCCCGGAACAGTTAATTCTCAGTCGTATGTGATCGAAATCGATAAAATATCCAATCAAAAAGTATCGGTTGCACAGCAGGCTTGTCCAATGTGGGTGCCCATTGTCGAAAATAACGAAATTGAAACGTGTGGTGCCGATTTTTTTATCAAAAAAGATATCGAATCATTACTAAAAACCGATTCACAAATCGATACTTTGGTTTTAGGGTGCACACATTATCCATTACTGATCGATTCGATAAAAAAATATCTGCCTCAAAACATTACTATTGTTGATCAAGGGCCGGTAGTTGCTCGCAAACTTGCCGATTATTTAAAACGCCACGTTGAGCTCGAAAAGCATTGTTCGCAGGGTGGTACAATTCGGTATTATACCACCGAAAATGCCCTTTCGTTTAACGATAAAGCTTCGTTGTTTTTGTGCGAAGATATTCGTTCACAAACAATACATATATAAATATTGGCCTTCCTGAAAATAAACCATAGGTTTTTTGTAGTTATTCAATAGATTGTTAGATGCTAGACATTTGCAAAGCATTGCCCCATTATTCCACCATTCCATCTATTCATCAATCCATCATTCTACCATTACGACGCAAACAACATCGCACCAATTATCAACTATGTGCTTGCGTCGTTTTATTCGCTACGCTCATATACCTGGGGCTCCACCCCCGGCTAAAAAGATTACGCCCCTTTGGGGCTTTTTTGTTAGCTGGTCATAAAGCCCCAAAGGGGTGTAATAAAATAGCCCGGAGGTGGAGTGAAACGGAGCCCCGGGATAATAAAACGCCCCAGTCCAACCGGCCAATCACTACTCTTCATAAAAGCCACCCTGTAACCATGGCCGGAACATATAAGAAAACAACCATTTGCTAAAACCCTAAAAAAGATGCTAATCTTTTCATAAACCCCCAATTAAAAGTTGAAATTGAAGTCACAATACCCCAACATTCCAAAAATCTGGTATCGCCACATCGATTTTTTTTTGTGCCTCAAAAAATTTCCTCGCGATGACGAGTCCTGTAGAGCGGGGTGGGAGAAAGGTTTGGCGGCTGTGCCGCCAAACCTTTCTCATTTTATATTCGAAGTACCCGTCATCAAAAGTTTTTGAGCTTTGATTTTTTTTCCTGAGTTTTTTGTATCAAGTTCAGTGAGACTTATTATTGATATTCAATAATTTTAGTCGAACTAATCCCGATAGTGAGGTACGAACGTATCGGGGACAAAAAAGTCAGTGGGGTTTGGGGCAAGACCCCACTTTTAACAACATTAAACGTTTACGACGCAAACGGCTAGAGATTACGCCCCTTTGGAGCTTTTTTTTAGCCGCAGTTATCTATAATGCATGTTTAAATTGCGAATACTATTTGATTCTTTTTTAGATGTTTCAACGTGTTATTATTGCAACAAATTTAAAATGGATTTAGAGTAATTTGTGCCACCTGATAGTTGAAATGTTCTCAAAATCAATGCGATATTTAATGTAAAAAAACAAAGGCTGTTGAAATATTTCAACAGCCTTTGGTAAGGTGAGTTAAGGTTTTTTATTTAATTCAATTCGTTTACAATATACAAATAATTAATAAGCATTAATAATTTGAATAAAATCATCGGCTTTAAGCGATGCACCACCAATTAATCCACCATCAACATCGGGGTTGGCAAAAAGTTCTTGTGCATTTTTAGGGTTGCAGCTTCCACCGTATAAAATCGAAGTATCGTTGGCAGCATCGGCGCCAAATTGCGCTGCAATTGCATCGCGAATATCTTTGTGCATTTCCTGAGCTTGTTCGGTAGTTGCAGTTTTTCCAGTACCAATTGCCCATATAGGTTCGTATGCAACAATAATTTTTTTGAAATCATCAGCACTTAATTTGAAAATGGTTTCTTTAAGCTGATTAATTACATAGTGTTTTTGATTTCCGGCTTCACGAATTTCGAGAGGCTCACCACAGCAATAAATAGGTGTAAGGCTGTTTTCGAGAGCAAGAGCCAGTTTTTTGTTTAAAATTTCGCTGGTTTCGCCATAATACTCACGACGTTCGCTGTGTCCTAAAATAACATATTCAGCACCGGTTGATTTTACCATTGCTGCCGATACTTCACCGGTAAATGCACCTTTAGCCTCGGCGGCACAGTTTTGAGCCGAAACACCAATGCGGCTTGTGTTTACGCTCTCAACTACCTGAGTAATGTGTGTAAATGGTGTTCCTAATACTACTACTACATCATCAGCGCCTTTTTCGGCTACAATTTTATCAACTGCTTTGGCTAATTCAACTCCTTCTTGCAGAGTTGTATTACATTTCCAGTTACCGGCAACTACTTTCTTTCTCATATCGAATGTGTTTTTATTGATTTATATATGTTTTTTCAAAGCCCTGCAAATTTATGAAAAATGACTGAAAACAAAAGGAATGTTTTTCTTTTTGGCTTATTACTTAACGAACAGGCAAAGCTAAACAGTTTGTAAAAAAGCATATTTGTTGATGGTTGTTCAAAATTTTATTACATTTATTGGTACAATTTTACTCCAAAAGTGAATAAAACAGCATTTATCAAATATACAGTTCTAGTTTCAATGTATCTGTTTATACTGCATACATGTTTTTTTAATTGTTTTATCCTTTTCATTTTTTTTTTTTAATACATACTAACCGAAATAATTGAATTAACTATGGAAGCAAAAAAGATTGTTGTAATTGGCGGTTCGGCTGCAGGGCCTAAAGCTGCAAGGCACGGCGAATTGATGAATTTGCAGATATTACTATTATTCAAAAAGATGCAGACTT
Source organism: uncultured Prolixibacteraceae bacterium (assembly GCA_964487645.1). Classification (GTDB taxonomy): domain Bacteria; phylum Bacteroidota; class Bacteroidia; order Bacteroidales; family Prolixibacteraceae; genus Roseimarinus. The sequence goes on along the minus strand of CAZARW010000024.1, from coordinate 8,344 downwards.
ATCAATGGCCTCATGTGGTTATCCTTATTATGTAGGAGGTTTTTTCGATAATCGGAATCAATTGTTATGTACTCCAACCGGGGTAGTGCGCGATCCAAAGTTTTTTATTAATGCTAAGGGTATAAAAGCATTGGTAAATACCGAAGTGATTAAAATTGATAAATCAAAAAAAGTTGTTGAGACACACGATTTAATTAGTGGACAGAAATCTGAAGTGCCTTACGACAGCTTGATAATATGTACCGGAGCATCTCCAAATATGCCTCCAATCGAAGGTGTTGAACTTGATGGTATAACCACGCTTCAGTCGATGCGTGATGCCGATTATTTGCGAAAAGTACGCGATGAAAGAAAAATTAAAAGAGCCGTAGTAATTGGTGGAGGCCTCATAGGTATTGAAACAACCGAAGCATTGCATTTAGCCGATATTGAAGTTACTGTTGTTGAATTGTTGCCACAGTTGCTTACATTTCTTGATTTCGAAATGGCCAAGCTGGTCGAAAATCATGTTAATTTAAAGACAAACGTAATTACCGGGAACGGTGTTGCTAAATTTATTGGTGAAAACGGAAAGCTTACTGCTGTGAAATTGCAAAATGGCACCGAAATTCCATGTGAGTTGGCTGTTGTTGCCATAGGAGTTCGTCCGAATGTGAAACTGGCACGCGAAGCCGGTATTAAAATTGGTGAACTGGGTGGTATTGCTGTCGATGAGTTTATGCAAACATCGGAAAAGGGTATATATGCTGCCGGCGATTGTGTTGAAGTAACAAATCGTATTACAAATAAAAAAGTACTTGCCCCTTATGGCGATTTAGCAAATTTGCAGGGACGTGTAGCCGGCGAAAATGCTGTGTTGGGAAATACCGTAACATTTAATGGCACAATTCAAACCGGTATATGTAAAGTGTTTGAGTACAATGTTGGCGCAACTGGCTTGTCTGAAACTAATGCTCAAAAACAAAATATTTCGGTTGAAACGGTTGTAAATGCCAGCCCCGATAAGCCGGGGTTTATGCAGGGTAAGCTCTTGGTAAGCAAGCTTGTTATTGATTCGGAATCGAAAAAAATACTTGGAGCACAATGCATAGGCCAGGGTGATGTAAGTAAGCAAATTGCTATATGGGCTATGGCTATTCAAGGCAAATTGGGGGTTGACGATATGATTAATGCCGATTTTCCGTATGCTCCGCCATTTTCTCTTGCTATTGACCACAGTATAGCATCGGCACATATTATGCAAAATAAACTTAAAGGCCGTTTTAACGGGATAAAAGCATGCCGTGTAAAAGAAAAAATTGATAACAACGAAGATATCTTTTTACTCGATTTGCGAGGATATGATGAGTACGAAGCTATGCGGCTTGGCAAAGGCGAAACGCTTATCCCTTTAGGTGAGTTGCGTCGCAGGTTTAACGAATTGCCCGAAGATAAGAACAAAGAAATTATTACTTTTTGTAAAATTTCGTTACGCGGCTACGAAGGGGCAGCAGTGCTAAAAGCTCACGGATATACAAATGTTAAAGTAATGGAAGGTGGCCTTATGGCCTGGCCCTACAAACGCGAAAAATAAATGACGATACTTGTAAAAGATTCAATAAAATGCAGAGTGCGTTATAGCGATACCGACCAAATGGGCTTTATGCATCATTCAAATTATGCACGGTATTACGAAGATGCACGTACTGCATTATTCAGAAAAATGGGATTGCCCTATTCCGATTTTGAAAATGAAGGTTTGTTGATGCCTGTGGTAAAAATGGATGCATTATTTAAAAAACCACTTCGGTACGAAGAGCAGTTTACCGTATCGACATGGCTCGAAAAAATGCCCGCAGCAACCATTACTTTTCATTACGAAATTAGAAACGAGAAAACCGAAACAGTTCATACTGCACGTGTAGTGTTGGCTTTTTTGTCGTCAGTTACTGGTAAAGCCTGCCGTCCGCCACGTGTATTGCTCGATTTTTTGAATGATAAAATGAGCAGTTAGTCGTTTTTATAAACACTGTATAAAAAACAAAAATCCGGATTCATGTATATATATGAACCCGGGTTTTTGTATTTATTTGGAATAAATTTTTGTGATTGATTTTATTTTTTAATCAAATCGACACTGCGTTTTACAAAATTGTCGAGTGCTTCGCCTTTAAGCATGTTGTTTGCTAAAAGTGCCAGGTCAACTAATTGTTTTGCCAGTTTATTGTCTTTACCGTAGGCTTGAATTTTCTCACGCTTTTGAGTTTCGAGTTGAGTAATTGTTTTTGTTACTTCGTCGAATTTTTCTTTTTCTTCCTGAGGAATTTCTTCTTCTTTTTTTCCTTCTTTTAATTTTTCGAGCGAATTTTTTTCATCGTTTTTCTCTTTAAGCTGAGCTGTAATGTTTTCGAGTTCACCGGCTAAATCCTTGTTTTTGTTTTCAATTACTTCTTTTACAAGTGGATGGGCAATGTTTGCTACTACGGTATAATTATCGGGCAGGTTTCCGTACATGTTCATTCCACCCTGAATTGCGCTCATGTCTTTCATACGGCGCATAAATTCATTTTGAGTAATAACCATAGGTTGCGCATTTGTACCTAAATCTTCGAAAGTAACATAGTAACCGGCTTCGCCTTTTGGAGTTACTGCACTAAAAAGAGCCTCCATGTCTTCGCGCTCTTGCTCGGGCAGAGTTTCTTTGTTGCTGTCTTCTTTCTCAATGAGTTTATCAACGACATCGGCATCAACACGTGTAAAGCGTTTTTTCTGATCTTCTTGCTCAAATTTGTTAATCAGTGGAGCAGTAAGTACACTTTCGAGCAAGAGCACATCGTAGCCTTTATCTTTAGCAGCACTTATAAACGAGAATTGTTCTTCTTTGTTATTTGTGTATAAGTGTATCAGGTTATCGTCTTTATCTTTTTGGTTATCTTTAATAATATTTTCATACTCTTCGATAGTGAAATATTTGCCATCGGTATTTTTGTACAAGAAGAACGATTTAGCACGTTCGGCAAATTTTTCGTTTGATAACATTCCGTACTCGATAAATATTTTGAGATCATCCCATTTCTTTTCAAAATCGTCGCGCGAATTTTTGAAAATTTCTTCCAATCTGTCGGCCACTTTTTTTGTAATGTGATTTGATATTTTTTTCACATTATGATCGCTTTGTAAGTACGATCGCGAAACATTAAGCGGAATATCGGGCGAATCGATCACTCCATGTAGGAGGGTCAAAAATTCAGGTACAATTTCTTCAACATGGTCGGTTACAAAAACCTGGTTACAGTATAGCTGAATTTTATTTTTTTGAACTTCGACAGAATTTTTCAATTTTGGAAAATACAAAATCCCTGTTAAGTTAAACGGATAATCAACATTAAGGTGAATGTTGAATAAAGGTTCTTCGGCAGTAGGATAGAGTTTGCGATAAAAATCCTGATAGTCTTTATCTTCTAAATCGCTTGGTTTTTGAGTCCATGCCGGTTTGGTGTCATTAATAATTAAATCTTTGTCGGTATCGACATAATTTCCGTCTTTCCATTCTTTTTCTTTTCCAAACTGAACCGGAATTGGAAGGAAACGGCAATATTTTTCGAGCAATTCTTTAACTCTATGTTCTTCTAAAAACTCTTTTGAGTCTTCGTTAATGTGCATAATGATGTCGGTACCAACCTGGTCGCGTTCGCCTTTTTTTAGAGTATATTCGGGACTTCCGTCGCAGCTCCAGTGAATTGCTTCGGCTTCATCGGCAAACGATTTTGATACAATTTCAACTTTATCGCTTACCATAAACGATGAGTAAAATCCAAGGCCAAAGTGCCCAATAATAGCAGCTGCATCGTTTTTATATTTGTCGAGAAACTCGCTTGCACCCGAAAAAGCAATTTGGTTAATGTATTTTTTCACTTCGTCCGAAGTCATACCAATTCCGTTGTCCGATACGGTAAGTGTTTTTGCATCTTTATCGATCTTAACCGATACTTGCGCATTTTCGATATTTCCTGAGTATTCTCCTTTCGAAGCCAGGGTTTTTAACTTTTGTGTAGCATCTACTGCATTGGACACAATTTCACGTAAGAAAATTTCGTGATCTGAATAGAGAAATTTTTTGATAATGGGGAACAGGTTCTCACTGGTTACACCAATTTTTCCTTTTGCCATGGTTTTATAAATTTTTAATGATTTTCAATAAATTATATTTTCAATGCATTGTGTGTTTTCAATTGTTATGCCAATGCATTTTTGCTGTCGCTTTGGCATAATGTATTTTGACTGGCGCTTACATTTTGGCAGATTTGTCCTGAAAGCATGCATTTTTTTATCAGGATAAACCATTTTTATAAAATATTTATAGATATTTGAACACTCGTTTGAGAGTATATTATAAAATCAATTTAATGAGTTCTGAAAAATTTCAAATGCTTGCCAAAACCTTTGCAGGTTTAGAAGATGTATTAAAAGAAGAGTTGGAGGGTATAGGTGCCCAAAATGTTGAACCTGTAATACGCGGTGTAAAATTTACCGGCGATAATGCCATTATGTACAAGGCCAATTTTTGTTGCCGTACAGCCCTCAGGGTTTTACGCATTATTGGTGAGTTTAAAATCCGCAATACAAACGATTTGTACCAAAGTGTATATTCAATTGACTGGAGCAATTATTTTGATGTGAGCAACACATTTGCGATATACAGTACAGTCAATTCCGAAGCTTTTAACAACTCAATGTTTGTGAGTTTAAAAACCAAGGATGCTATTGTTGATCAGTTTCGGACAAAATCGCGTAGGCGGCCAAGTGTAAATACCGAAAATCCCGACATAATTATTCATGTACACGCATCGAGTGATACCTTGAGTGTAACACTCGACAGCTCAGGTGAATCGTTGCATAAACGAGGATATCGTGTGGGGCAAAACGAAGCATCGATGAATGAAGTATTGGCTGCAGGTATTTTAAAAATTGCCGGTTGGAAAGCCGATTGCGATTTTTACGATACAATGTGCGGATCGGGAACTTTGCCGGTTGAGGCTGCTCTTATGGCCCGGAATATTCCTCCTGGAATTTTTCGTAAAGAATTTGCTTTCGAAAAATGGAAAGATTTTGATGCTGATTTGTTCGAAGAGGTATACAACGAGGATTATGAAGTACCTTTTGAACATACTATTTATGCTTCCGATATTTCGTCAATCGATATAAAAGTGAGCGAAAAAAATGCTAAAAGTGCCGGGGTACTTAAAGAAATTCAATTTGAAACAATTGATTTTTCTGAGTTTGTACCTAAAAGCACAAAGGGCTTACTCATTATTAACCCACCCTATGGCGAACGTATGCGCGAACGCCGTGTGGAGCCGTTGTATGCTATGATTGGCGACAAATTGAAAAAAGACTTTGCGGGCTTTAAAGCATGGGTTTTCAGCAGCTCCGACGATGGATTTAAAAATGTTGGATTGAGGCCAGGTAATAAAATTAAATTGTTTAACGGAGGATTAGAGTGCAGCCTGCGTTTGTTTGAAGTTTATGAAGGATCAAAAAAAGCTTCGAAACAAAACTCATTTACCGACAATCAGCGACCTCAGCGTGAGCATGTATCGCAAGATATGAAAAAACGACGCCGGATTTCGCAAAACCCGCAGCATAACGATGCAAAGCGGCCCTTTGTAAATAAAGATCGTAAACCTTTTGAAAAAAGAGATAAACCGCGATTCGATGATTCAAAACGAAAATACAGCGATAAAACGCCCGACAGATTTGTAAAACCTCAAAATCATGATGAACGTGAAGAGCGCAGAGCCCGTTTTCACGAAATGCGACGTAAAAATCTTATCGATGATAAAAAGAATCGAAACGATGATTCTTTTTCGGGACAAGGTGAAAACAAAAATATCGATTAACTTATCGGTTTAAAATATATAATGATAGCAGAATGCCCGGTATGTAGCCGGGCATTTTTTATTCGGTCCATACCAAAACGCCAGGCGATGGGAGGTTTTTGTCTCCTATAATAATTTTTGCATTTGCCGGTAAATTCATCATGTAATTTTCTGAACTGTAATTCACTGCTATCCAAAAGCCATTGCGCCAGTATGTGTATATTCCTGGTGGATAATCCGAAACTTTTATGTTTTGATCTGTAAATGTTTTTGCCAGTATTTTTTTTTCAAGATCACCATCTATTGTGTATACGCCAATGTATGTTACCAAACCTTTCCCCAGTTTACGTTGCACTACTGCCGATTTTCCTTTGTAAAACTGATCGTTGTATTGAGCTATACTATATTCGGCTTTGTGGGCATCGAGTAAATCGGCCCAGGTATTCCATGTGTAGTTTTTTCCGTTCATACTTACATTTGCTTGTTGGTTTTGGGGTAGCATATCGTAAGCAGAAATATCTGCACCAATTAAATCGAAGAGAGGAGCACTCCATCCGGCTTCCCAAAAATGCCCCAAAGGGTTTTTGCTGGCAGTTCGGCAGGTTATAATTAAGTTGCCACCCTGTTTTGTGTATTCCTTCATTTTGTCGACGAGGGTTGAATCAACCGATTGATAAGCCGGTATAAGCAGAGTAGGGTAGTTGTTCCAGTTATCGGTTTCGGCAACATAATCAACCGGTGCTCCCAATGATTTTAATGCCTGATGATATCTAAGTGTGTGATTCCGTAAATTCCATTCGTTGTTTTGAGCCTGTCGGTTATGATCCCATAAATTTTCGTGACTCCATAAAATGGCTGTACGCATTGCTTTGTGTTTTTGAGGAACAAGAGTGTCGGGGGTCAATTTTTCGAGCATTTTCAACTCTTGAATAAACTGCATATATTCTTTTCCGCCTTGCGAGGGACTTATTCCATCGGGTTTAATTATTCCCGAGTGATATTGTTCAACTCCGAACAAAACCTGTCTGAAACGGTAAGAGCTGGCAAACCGGGCACCAGCAGCAAGGCTGTGAAACAGCCACATGCGTACAGTGCCCGGTAAAAGCATCGAATTTGTCGAAGCCCAGTTTACCTGGCCCGGTTGAATTTCCATAACTCCGGTTATGCCTTTTATAGGACGATAAAAATCGTTAGCATGCAGCAAAGTTGTATGGTCGCCAAGTCGGTAGCCGTTTTTTCCCAGGTTTGCACTACCGTTATTGGGGTATGCAGTATATGCTATAAAGTCGAGTTCTTTTGTCATTGTTGGGTCGGCATTATTAATTGCCGCCACGTAATTTGTTGTAATAAATTGGTTTTGATTAATGTATTGCCGCAGTATTTTTGCTTGCCTATCGAGATCGTTGGCTTGAACCTGAGCAGTAAATCTTCTGAAATCGAGCAGTGCATGAGGATTGTTTCCCCACCACTGAATGGCATTGGGGTTATGAATATTGATTTGATCGAAGTTGTTGTATTTAATGCTCCAAAAAGCTGCACCCCAGGCGTGGTTTAGAGCATCAATTGTTTCATATTTGTTTTTCAGCCATTGTCTGAAAGCCTGGTGTGATGCCGGGCTATAGTCGTCTTTGGCTTGAGGTTCGTTATCAATTTGCCACCCCCATATATGAGGATTTTTCCCGTAGTGTTGTGCCATTTTGCGAACAATTCTGGCCGATGATTCGATGTATTTATTATTTACAAGTGAGTTGTTTTGTCGTGAGCCGTGTTCGCCTTTCATAAGGCGGCTGTCGGTTAAATATATATCGGGATATTTTTCTCCCATCCAGGCGGGAATAGTTGCTGTGGGAGTGCATAAAATAATTTTAAGTCCCTGATTAGCTGCTAAGCTTACAGCTTTGTCGAGCCATTCAAAATTGAATTCACCCTCGTTTGGTTCGAGAAAAGCCCAGGCAAATTCGGCCATGTGAACATATTCAAACCCCATATCGGCCATTTTTTTAAAATCGCGTTCCCATTGCGACTCAGGCCAATGTTCGGGGTAATAAAATGTACCCGGAATAAGTAATCTGTTTTCGGAGAAAAAGCGCGAAGGGTTTTGTGCTGATGCATAAACCATAATAACAGAGCAAAGAAATACAAGCACGATTTTTTTCATACGATATTTTTTTATGAATTTACAGAACAAGGTATTGAGCAAAATTGTTGATTTTGGTGTGTTTTGTTTGATAAACATCGAATGTACAAAGTATTTAGTAGATTTTATTGTGTAATTTGTTTTGCACACAGGGTGTATTTGTTAAATGCGCACGATTTTTGTTTATGTAGAGTATAATTTTGTACATTTGCACACCAATTTTTCGGGGCTGACTGGTTTTGACAGCAGGCCGGGGTGGTATGTAAGCATGCAGGGTTTGGGTTGTTTGCCCTTAATAAAGCAACCAAAATCGTAATTGGCGAAAATAACTACGCTCTTGCTGCGTAAC
>CAZARW010000023.1:12272-38742 GCA_964487645.1 uncultured Prolixibacteraceae bacterium | reverse complement strand
ATTTCACTTAAATTCATACATCCGACATGCAATAATAAAATCGAGATAAGAGATGCTATTCCGGAGAAATTCAAAAAGATATTCATATCTTTTGAATAACCAATAATCACAAAAATATGGCACCAAAAAACACTTTACATCAAGAAATTTCCCGCCAAACAAAAAGCCTTCACAGCAAAGCCCACAACACTATATACTTAGGGGATTTATTAAAAAATAAAATCGAAACAATTTGCTATATCGCCCATTTACGTGCATTTGCAATTGTCTATGGTACTTTAGAAACTCAGTTATCGACATGTCGGGATCAAACAATAAAAAATTTATTTGCAGAATATACACCCAAGTTACCAAAAATACTTGCCGATATTGAATCGTTAAAAGCACATCAATTTGCTGATATAACACCAGCTGTGAATAATGCTTTGCATGCTGCCGATAAAATTATCGCAAATAAACTACTAAATCCATACAAACTATTGGGCTACCTCTATATAACAGAAGGAATGCTTAATGGAGGAAGAATTTTAAAACCGCACATCGAAAAAGCATTATCAATTGAAAATCAGAAAGGAACTTCATATTTTTCGACGAGCAATATGCCATTTTGGAATCGGCTTATTGACACATTAAATACAATAGAAAACAGTGAAAAAAAACAAGCAGTAACAGATGGAGCAAAAGAACTTTTTGAACAAATAATAAAAATTTATGAATCGCTTTATCCATATAATGAAAAAGATTTACGAAAACACATAACATCAATAAATCCCGAAGCCGGCAATTACTCAATACCAACCGACCCGAACGAAATTGAAGCCGGAATAAAAGCCGGAATTCAATGTTGGGATCACTTTCCGTATTACGAAGTCAGATATGCCGATAGAGGAAAACGATTTGCTGCCAGCGATGCTGTCTGGCTGGTTACTTTAGCCGGATTGCCTGAGTACGATGTAATACAGCAAATAAACTGGCTTGCATCGTTTTTAGCATTACGCGGAATGCCTTTTTACACAATGGAAACACAGCTATACATGTTGCATAAGAAACTCATATTGGCCTGTAAACACAAAAAAAATCAATATGATGTTATTTTATTTGCAGCAAATCAACTAAAAGCACAAAGGCAAAAATACATTAGCAATAAAATATTTGAAAAAAGCAACCAGATACTTGAAAAATATATTTCAGAAAACAAAGTTACCAATAAAAAATGCTTACAAATGAGACCCAATATAGGAAAACTTATTGCATCATCAATTGCCGACAGCAAAACCGGAAACCCTCAATACAAAACGGCATTAAAAGACTGGCTTACACAAGCTGAAATATTTCCTCAAAATTGGATAAAATCAATAAATCAATGCTATAATGAAATTGAAGCCAGTATTTCGATGTAACAAGTGTTCTTCTCATCATTCTTTTTTACCATATGGTATATATACATTTATTAAAAAGTCTTTATTGCTGGTTAAATAATGTTAAGCTCAACACCAGAGGCAACACAATAAGTTATCTTTGTTTTTATGGGAAAACGGATGATATATCTACTTATAATAATAATGTCGGCAGCACTGACATTACTTATAATGCTCCAGGTTAACATCATTAATAAGGCTTCGGCAATAAAAGACGAACAATTTGCTCAACTAGTAAAACGCTGCTTAATGCAAGTAGCAACCCGCTTAGAAGAAGAAGAAACTAAACTGTTTATTTTAGGGGAGCAACAACGCAATATGCAAATCCAGGGCATACTCGATTCGTCGGGGACTATTAGCCAACACCAAATTAGCATATCGTTCAACATGCAGCAAGACAGTTTGGGAAACATACAAGCTCAAGCTTCGGTTTACGAAAACGATACTACAATAAAGCAAGCAGCTCAGAACCCTGCAGCGTTTAAAGTTCTGGCAGAATTAAGCAATTGGGAACAACAACAATTTATTCAAGGTTTTCAGAACCGGAATGTTTTTACCCGCAACTTACAATACCAGCTCGAACTTGCCAACAGGCCAATTGAGCAACGCATTAATAAAAATCTGCTCGAACACCTTTTATCATACGAATTAAAAAGCAACGGAATAGATCTTAATTATGAATATGTTATAAAATCGTACAACCAGGGAGAAGAAAAAACTGTTTTTAAATCAAAAAACTACAAAAAAACCCGGCATAAAGAACATCAAACTCCTTTATTTACAAACGATATTATTTCACAAAAACCGAACTACTTGAAAGTGTATTTTCCACATGCGCGCAAACAACTTTTTTCTGAAACAGGAATTATGATGTTTCCTACAGCATTGCTGGTACTTGTAATTATAGGCATTTTTTCGTATACAATAATTATTATACTACGACAAAAAAAGCTCTCAATTATCAAAAACGATTTTATAAACAACATGACCCATGAGCTAAAAACTCCAATATCAACTATTTCGTTAGCTTCACAAATGCTGCGCGATACATCAGTAAATACAGCCCCTACCACACTCGAACGAATATCGTCGGTAATATACGACGAAAGCAAACGGCTTAGCAACCAGGTTGAAAAAGTATTGCAAATGGCAATTTTTAACGAAGGACGCTTAAAATTAAAATTTAAAACATTTAATCTCAGCGAAGTAATCCAAACAGTAGTGCAAAATTTCGAAATACGAGTTGAATCAGTTAACGGGAATATCAACTTAACAGAACAAAGTACACAGAACAATATTTATGGCGATCAGGTGCATATCACAAATGTTTTATTTAACTTGCTCGACAATGCAGTAAAATACAGCAAAGAAAATCCGGAAATTGAAATTGTTACACAAAACAAGAACGATCAGTTAATTGTTTCGATTAAGGATAACGGAATTGGTATTGCAAAAGAACATCAAAAACAAATTTTTGAACGATTTTACCGTGTACCAACCGGAAATGTTCACAATGTAAAAGGATTTGGATTAGGATTGCATTATGTAAATAAAATTATTGAAGCTCACAAAGGAAATATTAAAGTTGAGAGTGCTTTAAACAAGGGTACTCGCTTTACAATAAGTTTCCCAATAAAAGAATAAAAAATGGATACCAAAATCAAAATTTTACTTGCAGAAGACGATGAGAATCTTGGACTTCTGTTAAAAGAATATCTGATTGCAAAAGGCTACGACACTGACTTATACCCCGATGGTGAAACTGCGTATCATGGATTTATGCGAAACCAATACAATCTTTGTTTGCTCGATGTTATGATGCCTCGAAAAGATGGATTCTCACTTGCAAAAGATATCAGAATGGTTAACGCTGATATTCCAATAATTTTTCTTACAGCTAAAAACCTTAAAGAAGATGTTCTTGCCGGTTTTAAACTTGGTGCCGACGACTACATGACTAAGCCTTTCAGCATGGAAGAGCTTATTTTTCGAATTGAAGCAATTATGCGAAGAATTTCAAACGAAAACAGTAGCAGTGACCAATCGGTGTTTACAATTGGAAAATACACCTTCGACTCAAGAAAACAAATACTTACTCTCGACGACAACGAAGTAAAACTTACAACAAAAGAATCGGAATTGCTGAGATTATTGGCAAGCAATGTAAACAAAGTACTCGAACGAAATTATGCTTTAAAAGCAATATGGATTGACGACAATTATTTTAATGCACGCAGTATGGACGTTTACATCACAAAATTGCGGAAGCATTTAAAAGATGATCCGGGCGTTGAAATTATTAACGTACACGGTAAAGGCTACAAACTTATAATGTAAAAACAAAGCCCTGAATCATATAATGAAACAGGGCTTATATTTTTATATGCAACAGTGTATTATTAACGTTTCATATGCTCTTTAATACGAGCTTTTTTACCGGTTAATTCACGGAAATAGTAAATGCGCGACTGGCGTACTTTTCCTCGTTTATTCACATCAATTAACTCAATAAAAGGTGATGCAAGTGGAAAAATTCTTTCAACACCAATATTTCCAGACATTTTTCGCACTGTAAATGTTTTGGTATTTCCTTCGCCACGGGTTTGTATTACTACTCCCCTAAAATTCTGAATACGCTCTTTGTTTCCTTCACGAATTTTATAGTGAACAGTTACTGTATCACCGGCTCCAAATACAGGATGTTGTTTTTGATTTTCATCCAAAAACGCATTTTCTGCAATTTTTATAGCATCCATTGTTTTAATTTTTTATTGTTTATGCGCAATGTTACCCGATATCTTTAATTGGTAAGAGATTGCGACTACCTTACTTCCTTAAGGCGCGGCAAAAATATATAAATTTTTTAATAGTAAAAACTCCCCGGCCAATTAATTGCTTTATTTGAAAAAAAATTATTCTATAACTTTCAGTTTATCCCCGGTTTGATCAACAATAGTTCGCAGCCAGGTATCGGGATAGTTTGGCTGCAAAGGCGAAACAGGCATGCCTGTATTGCTGCGTTCAAATTCGCCATTGGTTTCTTTTTTAATATTAAAATCGATATACTTTACAAGCAAATATTGTTTAAGTTTTTCCCACTCTGCCATTGTATAGTTGGTTGCATAAGCTGTATATTGGGTAAGAAATTGACGTGTTTTTTCTTGGTTACCACTCTCCCATATATTTTTAGCAGCCATATCAATTGAGGGTGTATGCTCTATAAATTGATGTTCGATTTTGCTTTGTACTTTCTGAATATCGGCAATCATGCTATTATAACGCAAATAGGCAAAATTCGACACCTGATTAAACAGCCAGAATGCCGATGTTTCTGAATAAGTAAGCAAATCGCCGTTTCCAACAGCAAAAGCCTCGGGAATGTCAGTAATTCCGCAATATACCGGCACATAACATGTACTATATGAATCGTCGACCCCAAACCATAAAATACCACCAATAGGATCGGGCAAATACCCACGACTTTGACTCACAAAAGAAAATCCGGTTTGCTGTGTCGAAATAGCACGTTCGTTACAGTACTCAACCGAGTCGACCATAAAAGTAAGCGGCCTCGAACGATATGGCAATTCAAAGGGGCCAGAACCTACATCGGCAGTCATGTCCATTGGGGTATCTTCAAAATGATCTCGCATCATGCCCATCACATCATCAACCGACAATAAATTGTCGGGTTTAATCCACAAAGGAATTCGGTTTGAAGCAAATCCGTATGAGTCTTTTTCAATTTTACCCATTACATAATCGGTGTATACATCAAGCCCAGCAGCCACTTTTCGGAAACCAGCCCAAACACGGGCTTCGCAAAACCGTGCAGCGCCAAAATCAACCGGAGCATACACATCCGAAAAGCTAAAATCTTTATTTAAACCTTCGAACCATCCCTTTTCGCGAGCAAACGAAATAACATCTTTCGAATACAAGCAATTTTGCGGATCGTTTAAAGGAAACGTTGTAATACGAGCCTGGTTTGCATGGCCCGAAATGTATCCGTCGGGTATTCGCATTGCCACCCAAACAGCACCTTTGTGATAATCGCCTTTGCCTATCATTTCTAAAATCCACACTTCGTTGGGGTCGGCTATTGAAAACGATTCACCCGAACTGTAGTATCCATATTCTTCAACCAGATTTGTCATTACCTCAATTGCTTCACGAGCTGTTTTTGCACGCTGCAATGTTACATATATCAGACTCCCATAATCCATTATGGCACCTTTTTGAGAGCCTAATTCACTACGACCTCCAAAGGTTGTTTCTGATATTGCAAGCTGATATTCATTCATATTACCAACTACACTGTATGTTTGTGGTACTTGTTCAATTTTTCCCAGGTATTTGCCGGTATCCCACTCGTGTATCTCAAGCATAGCACCTTTAAGATGTGTTGATGCCGGAGTGTAATACAACTCTCCGTATAATACATGTGAATCGGCAGCATAGGTTATCATTGTTGAACCATCGCTTGATGCTCCGCGTGTTACTAAAAAATTTGTACAGGCATTGCTATACAATTCAGCAAACAATAAAGTAAAAAGTACGAATGTAAACCTTTTCATCATTCAAAATATTTTTATAAAAACCTCAATTTTTCAATAAAAGAATCAAAAGGCAGTGTTTTGTTTTATGAATAAAATTAACGAATCCAACAATAAAATATTTTATTGCCGGATTCAGTTTAAAGGGTACCTGTTTTATTTATTTGTATCGGAACAGAGCAAAAAATTACACCCAATGCAAATATCTGAAATCGAAACGATGCGGAAGCAATTCGTTTTTAGGATATACTCTAATTCCGTAATTGTAGCTTCCGGGATCCATTATTTTCAAATCGAGTTTATATGTTACAATATTACCATCAACTGAATCAATTGTAAAATCATACTTATCGACATATTGATCGGTTTCATCAATTTTCTCAGTCAAAACAAGCTCAACACCAACATCATCGGGCGAAAGGCCGTTAATATCGAGTTTTATTACAGTTGGATGATTTTCTCCGATTTTGTATGCATTGTTAACACCATAATCAACATTGGCCTCGGTAGTTTTAATTCCATCCCAGGCAGCAGCAAGTTTAGCCTTCCAGACAGTAATATCTTTTGCAAGCTTAAAATTGTCGGCTTTAATTTTTTGATAGCGCTCAGCTTGTGGTGTATAAAACCGTTCGATATAATCGCTTAGCTGACGACGCATAGTAAAATTAGGCGCTACATGAGCAATTGTGTTTTTCACATACGACACCCAGCTTTTAGACACACCATCTTTGCCTTTATTGTAGTATGCGGGTACAATTTCCTGTTCAAGAATATTGTAGATTGTTTCGGCATCGAGTTCATCTTGAAATTCCTGCACATCGAACGAACGCTCTTCGGGCAAGGCCCAACCTGCATTGGCTTTATAGCCTTCGACCCACCATCCGTCGAGTACCGAAAAATGAATTGTTCCGTTCATCACACCTTTTTCGCCACTTGTTCCCGAGGCTTCGAGAGGCCTGGTAGGTGTATTCATCCATACATCGACACCTTGCAGCATAATTTTAGCCAGGTTCATGTCGTAATTCTGAATAAACATAATTTTACCTACAAACTCGGGGCGTTTCGACACTTCGACAATGTGTTTTATCAATCCCTGTCCGCCTCCATCGGCCGGGTGAGCTTTACCTGCAAATATAAATTGTACCGGATATTTAGGATTGTTAACAATTGCATTAAGCCGATCGAGGTTTTTGAAAAGCAAGTGGGCACGTTTATATGTTGCAAAACGACGTGCAAAACCAATTGTTAAAGCATTTGGATTTAACTTATTTAAAGCTTCGGTAATAAGTTTTGGATTTTCGTTACGTTTAATCCAGTTATCCGAAAAACGCTGTTTTATATAATCAATTAGTTTTACTTTTAAGCCTTGCTTCAATTCCGAAATTTCGCTGTCGGGGACATTAAAAATGTTTTCCCAAAGTTTGAAATTGCTTTGTGTTTCGGGAAAATCTTCTCCAAAATATTTTTTGTGCAATTCTTTCCATTCTTTGGCTGCCCATGTTGAATAGTGTACACCGTTTGTTACATATCCTATGTGCAGTTCGTCGGGATAATACCCCGGGTACAATCTGTTCAGAATATGCTTACTCACATCGCCGTGCAACATACTAACACCGTTAATATTTTGCGAGAGATTTGATGCTAAAAAGCTCATATTAAAATGATCCTCGGCCGGATGAGCCTTTCCCAGTAAAACAAACTCATCCCAACTGAGTGATATTTTACCTGGAAAATCGTGCAAATAGCGTTTAAGCATATCTACATGGAACGAATCGTGGCCTGCCGGTACCGGTGTGTGTGTTGTAAACAATGTTGATGCGCGTACTAACTCTTTTGATTCGGCGTAGCTTAATTTGTATTTATGCATTATGCTTTTTATACGCTCAAGGCCAATAAAGGCAGCATGTCCTTCGTTGCAATGATACACATCGGCATCAACTCCTATTTTTTCGAGCAATTGAATTCCTCCAAAACCAAGGAGTATTTCTTGTTTCAATCGGTTTTCGTTATCACCTCCATAAAGGTGGTGGGTTACAAAACGATCTTCAGGGCTGTTTTCTTCAAGGTCGGCATCGAGTAAATACAGTTTTACGCTTCCAACATCAACCTGCCATACTTTTGCATGTAATGTACGGCCGGGGTACTGCACTTCAACTTCGAGCCATTTATCGTCGACCATTACCGGCGACACAGGAATTTTAGCAAATTCTTCGGCTTCGTAGTTGGCAATTTGCTCGCCGGTATTACTCAGTGCTTGTTTAAAATATCCATAACGGTATAGCAAGCCCACACCAACCATATTAACTTTCAAATCGCTGGCTTCTTTAAGATAATCGCCGGCTAAAATTCCTAATCCTCCCGAAAAAATCTTCAAACTATCGTGTAATCCATATTCCATACTGAAATATGCTATTTGGCTTGTTTGCAAATTTGCACGATCGCTCATGTATTTGTTCAGTTCGTTATGAACCCATTCGAGTTTTTGCTTAAAATCGGTATCGCTTTCAAGTTCCTGAAAACGGCTATATCCAACTTTATCGAGCAATAATATTGGGTTATGCGAAGTTTCTTCCCACAACTCTTCATCAATATACTCGAACAATTCGCGGGCTTTTGTATTCCATGCCCACCATAAATTTCGTGAAATATCTTTAAGAGCACTTATGCTTTCGGGGATATTCGACTCTACAATTATTTTTTTTAACGACGGAGTAGACTCATACTTACGTCCTATATATCTTACACTTTCGCTCATAGTTGTATTTTTTGTATTGCATTTAAGTTTAATATAATTTTTGACGTTCAAAATTACGACATATTATATGCAAAAAGAATATTTTTTTTCGATAAATACTATGAGTTTTAAACACTAAGGAACAAACTTCATTATTTGTTTACACTGAGCATGAAATATCAGGCAAGCCAGAGCAATTTCACACATCGGATATCTTTTTTATTTTTTACAAAAATACCGATGAAAAGAAAAGATTTATTTATTGCCTTCCGAAGGATATATCTAGAACATTTTTTTCTTAGATTTTTTGCGTTTTGTCAGCTTTTGGTTTTCGGCTTCAATTTGTTTTATTTTTCCGTCTTTTTCGGCAAGTAAATTCTCAAGCATCGATATTTTTTGCTCATATTGATTAATTGGAACAACACGGTCGAGCCTAAGAGTAAAATCGGCAAGTACATTCATATAATTTATAAAAGCCTCGTATGCTGTTTGGTATGGATTAAAATATTTATGCACCTCGCCATCGGCAAAAAACTTCGTACACATATAATAAAAATGATCGCTGATTTGCAAATAATCCCAATCGCGTAAAATGTCGGGATCATTACAGTGTTTTACCCTCGGATACAAATTGTACAATTTATTTAATGCCTCGTTTTGAAGTTCGTTACCTATCCATGCTGTTAAATCTCGCTCTTCGTCGGCCCACGAAATTGGATTTGGAGCATGAAAAATTGCAACCGGCTGAAGTTTTTCAACGGCTTGAGATGGAGTTATAAAACAGATATTTTCGTTTTTAAGAACACTGTTTAAAAAGTTTTCAATAAAATCAAAAATACCACTTTCAGATTTTTGATGTTCGCCTAACGATTCATAGTCCATAAACAAATTTATCAACTCATCGTTTTCGGGTGTTTTTTCAATCCATTCGATGTATTTTTCGGGCGTAAGAGGATACTCTGACCATGCAGTATTTGAAAAACGAAAGGCAATATCGTCGCTTAACTTATAATTTCGCAGAAGCACTTTCATCCGCGGGTTAATCGCGTTGTTGTATAAAAATCCCGGGCTTTTCCATCCTAAAACATGTCGGGCTCCTTCGGCCAATATGCCTTTAAACCCCATACTATAAAGTGTTTCTCCAATTTCATCAGAGTAGATTAACTCCGTATTTCTGAATATTTTTGGTTGCTGGTTAAAGTATTTTTCAATTAACTTATCGTGACGATCAATTTGCTCTCTCAGCAATTCGGGTTTTTTTAACGACACCAACGAATGTGAATACGTTTCGGAAAGAAATTCGACACATCCGGTATTGGCTAATTCAACAAACGACTCTAATACTTCAGGGGCATATAACATAAATTGTTCAAGAACAATACCCGATAATGAGAAGCTTATTTTCAGAGTATTTTTATGTTTTTTTATTAAACTCAACAAAAGCTTATTGGCAGGTAAATAACAGTTATCGGCAATTCTGCGTAAAAATGTTTCGTTTGCATAATCGTCGTAATAATATGAATCGTTACCTATATCGAAGAAACGGTATTTACGATAACGAAATGGTTGATGTACCTGAAAGTATAGACAAATATTTTTCACGGTATTGTTTTTAGGTTGTATATTTTCAACGTAAGATTCTACTAAAATCAATTGTTGATTTCTATTTGTTTTTATGTTTTAACAATTTATGATATACTTCGCGAACACAGCGGGCCGAGTTTTTCCACTGCAATTTTTGTACTTCGGCCCGTGCATTTTCTTTAAATACTTTTTTTAACACCGGATAGCTAATTAAAGCATGTATTGCATCGGCCATTGCATGAATATCCCAAAAATCGATTTTCAAAACATGGTTTAGTATTTCGGCCACGCCTGATTGTTTCGATATAATTACGGGCACATTGTTTTGCATTGCTTCAAGAGGCGAAATACCAAAAGGTTCCGAAACCGAGGGCATAATATACACATCGCTCATTGCTAACAATTTAAACACATCGTCGTTTTGTAAAAACCCGGTAAAATGAAAATGATCGGCAATTCCTAACTGAGCAACTCTACGCACCATGGCATCCATCATATCGCCACTGCCAGCCATTACAAAACGCACATTTTTATCACGTAAAAGTACCTGGTAGGCTGCTTCGACAAAATATCCGGGACCTTTTTGTAAGGTTATGCGTCCCAAAAAAGTGACTATTTTTTCGCCTGTACGTTTTTGTGGAATATAATAATCATCAACCTTGTGTGGTTCAACAGCATTGTAAATAGTTTTTACTTTTGATGGATCGATTCCGTATTTTTCGATTACAATTTGCCGGGTAAGATTACTTACTGTAATAATACAATCGGCGAACTCCATTCCTTCGCGTTCAATTGCATATACTTTAGGATTAACATTACCACCGCTGCGGTCAAAATCGGTAGCATGCACATGAACTACTAAAGGACAATTTGTAGCTTTTTTGGCAGCAATCCCTGCCGGGTATGTTAGCCAATCGTGAGCATGAATTATATCGTATTGATCTTTTCGGGCTATAATATCGGCAACCAATGCATACTTGTATATTTCGTCGATGAGTGAATTTCCGTATTTGCCGGTAAATTGAATTTTTCCTTCGTTATTGGTTTCAACAAATTGTTGCTGCCATGAATATTTTTTACTCTTGAGCTCCCAAAACTCATCGGGTGATGTATAAGGTATAATTTCGGACTGTACCCGTGTGTATTCGATGCTTGTTTTTATATCATCAAATTTTAATTGATGTGTGCTTAGAGGCACATCACTGGCTCCTATTATTTTAATATTACTTTGATCTTCGTCGCCATATGCTTTCGGAACAACAAACTTTAACTCAATATCGTCAAAACCCGAAAGCCCGCGTGTTAAGCCGTAGCATGCAGTTCCTAATCCACCCGAAATATGGGGAGGAAATTCCCAGCCAAACATCAATATTTTTTTCGACGACTTCATGTTTTTTATCTCTGATTATTTCCAATCAAATATTTTTGCTTTCCTTTTTTTCTTGCTGATTTTTTTTCTCGTAATATGCATAAATTAAACTGTATGCCCTGATAATTTCGCTCACACTCCACACTTGCGATATTGCTCCTATACTTTTGTAAGGAGGATTTCCTTCGAACATTTCGGCAATAGAACCAATACAACCCTGGTGCATTTCGTTTTCGAAACCATCTAAAATTCGTTTTACAAAGGGTAAGCCCTGCGTATTGTAAACCGATAAATATGCTTCGATAAAGAAACCCATAAGCCAGGGAAAAACAGATCCCTGATGCATAGCCTTTTCGCGAGA
Source organism: uncultured Prolixibacteraceae bacterium (assembly GCA_964487645.1). Lineage (GTDB taxonomy): Bacteria > Bacteroidota > Bacteroidia > Bacteroidales > Prolixibacteraceae > Roseimarinus. The sequence goes on along the minus strand of CAZARW010000023.1, from coordinate 26,720 downwards.
TTCTTCAGATTCTCCAGCTACTCCCCTGTATTTTTTACTCTGAGGCGACAATGTTCTCAATCCTTTTGGGGTTAATAAATGATTTTGCGCAATGTTTAAAACCGACTTTTTCATTTCAAGTGTTAAGGGCGTATATTTTAATGCAATTGAAATTACCTGATTGGGTTTTATTGACCAATCGGTTTTGGTTTCAAAAACACTATCGGCTAAATATGCTTTGTTTTTATCCCAAAACATAGCAACAAATGATTCGGCCAATTTTGGTGGAACATTTTTCCATTGTGTAATAAAATCGTTGTCGTTGCAATAATGAGCCAATTCAAGAGCAAAACAAATAGCGTTGTACCATAATGCATTTACTTCAACGGTATACCCATAACGGGGAGTTATAGCATGCCCGTTATAAGTAGCATTCATCCAGGTTAAAGCCGAGTTTTCGATATACGCATGGAGTAAATAATTGTCGGCATGCATAAAAATACCATTTGCCTTTGAGTTTTTACAAGCATTGAGTATTTGTTTAAAATACACGCTGTATTTTTCCCAAACAGTTTTTTTCCCGCCCAGTTTATCGACTAAGTTTTGTACTGCCCAAAAAAACCATAATGATATATCGGCCGAGTGAAGATTTGTTTCGGTTTCGCCCCAGTAATCGGAGAAAAAACCATTACTGAGCTTGGCAACATTTGTTTCAATCACTTGTTCAATAAGTGTTATATCTTCAATAGCCTGAAAAAGACCGGGCAAAGCAACAAAGGTTTGTCGAATTTGCCCGCAATACCAGGGATATCCTGCCAAAACATCAACACCATCGGGTTTTTTAACAAAAAATTGTTCGGCCGAATTATGTAAGCTTCCAAAAAAACTGTTGCGTGGAATTTTTCTTCGTTTTTCGTTTTCGAACTGGTTAAAAAGTTGTTTTGTAGTTGTTTCAAATGTAGCTGCCGACAATATTATGCTTTCGCCTTTTTTTACAGCAAACTCAAAGTATCCGGGAACAAATAAATCTTCGGAATAATCGTATCCTCGCAGTCTTTCCTGTTCGTATTCAATATCGAAATACCAATCGGGATTGTGTATATATTCATTATTTTTCGACAATTGCAGATGCAACTCTGGATATTTGTCGTAAAGTTTTAGTTTAATTCCTTGCTCAACTTGAGTAAAGTGAGTGTTAGTATAAAAATTTGATTTACTCAACTGATGTACATTCCGAAAAGCTAAAAAAGGCCTGATTCTGAATAAGGTGTGTGAGTTTGCTTCAATTATTGTGTACTTAATGAGCAATTGTTCTTTTTGCTCAGCAATTAAGCGTTCCATAGTAAACACAACCCCACCAACCCTATAATATGTAAGCGGTAAGTTTTCGACTTCGAAAGCATAAATGTATTTATGTCCCCGGGGTTCATAAATATTGTTTTGGTATTTATGCAGCCCCAAATTAAATTCAGAACCATTTTGCACAACACTCAAATCAATCGACGAGAGCAAAACATGCTTACATCCCAACAATTCAGAATTTGGACAAACCAGCAAACCATGATATTTACGTGTATTACAACCCAATATCGTTGTACAATAATAGGATCCCGCCCTGTTGGTTTGTAAAACTTCGCGTTGTAGTGAATACTCAAGATTTACAAGTTGGTTTTTATCAAATTTTATATAACTCATTTTCCAGTTATTAGGGGTATTGCATTGATATTTTGGTACTCCTGAATCTTTTTTTTGGTGCCGGTTATTCACTTAAAAACCAATAATTAAAACCATTGTAGAATAATAACCAAATACGTCTCAAAAATGTTATCAAATCCCTGCAAAATATTTTATCTCGTCATCAAAATTAATTTGAGGATATTTATCAACATATATTTTCATTTTTACCAGCATGCGCTCTTTAAACAAATTCACCCCTTGCCTGTCGATTCCAAAAACCCTGTGATCAAGAGCTTTTGCCAGCTGAAACATTTCGGCAACACACTGTTGTGTGGGTTTAGAAAAATAGTTTTCTGAAAATTTTTCGAAAATATAATCAACAGCTAGTGACGAAATATGAGTCATATCATCGGCATAAAACCGGTAGTCGCGCAATTCGTCGTGCACAATTTCATACGAAGGAAAATATCGAGTAGAACAAGCAGTATCAAACCTAAGCAGCTGATCGATTGCTAAAAATAAAACCGCTTTGCTCAGCTGATTTTGATGTGCTCCATCTTTTAGATGCCTTACGGGACTTACGGTAAATACAATTCGTAAGTTTGGATTAAAGCGATGCAAATCGACAAGCAAATCTTTCCATAAATGTGTAATATCATCGGGACTTAAGCGATAACATAAAAATTTTGATGCCGATTCTTTATGACAATTTGCCACAACCTTTTTTAACTCAACATGCTCATATACCCGGGCTGTTCCAAAAGTTATAAATAACACCGAAGCTTTGGCTAAAAATTTATGCGCTTTTTTAATTGCTTTGTTTGTTGCTCTTATCAAATTTTCTTTGCTTGGATCCGAAAATGAACCATGAAACATGTACGAGTACCATAGTGAATTATTCCTGGCACAGTATTTTTCGTCAACCGGAGTATTATGAATAATCGAAATTAATGCATCGTGTATTGAAACAGGATTATACAAAACTCCAAAGGGATTCAACATTACCGGTAATTTGGCTCGCTTAAGCTTAGCCCCAATATTATCCGAAAAACATGAACCCATAAAAAGAACAGGTGTTTGATAATTGATATCAATGGCCTGCGTATCGATTTTGACAGGTAAACGCAAAGACAAACTCATAAAACAGATTATTTAGGAATCATTAATAAAGTTAACATTTATATTACAAACTTCAATATTAAAAAAATGCATTTTATTCATCGCCATAAATGTGCTGCATTTATTCAGAAACACTAACAAAAGCATGAGCATTTTACGCGTTTACATACTTAAAAAAAGTAATTTAATACAAGCTTTATTAAAAATTTATTTACAGAGATATAATTATTTATTTCAATTGTATAATAAAGCAATGCCCTGTAATCTTATTACATTTGCAAAAAAAACACAAATATGCTTATCGATACGCACTCACATATTTATTCAGACGATTACAACGGAGATACTGACAAAATAATGCAACGAGCACTTGACGCAAATGTTCAAAAAGTATTATTGCCCAATATCGATAGTTCTTCGATAAAACGCATGCTTGATTTAACAGCACGCTATAAAAAAAATTGTTTCCCAATGATGGGAATTCATCCTACTTCGGTTAATGACGATTATAAGCAAGAGCTTGAGGTATTTGATTACTGGATAAAAAAAGAAAAATTTTATGCGATAGGTGAAATTGGCATCGATTTATACTGGGATAACAGCTATAAACATGAACAAAAACTCGTTTTTGAACACCAGCTTAACTATGCCGAAAAAATGCAACTGCCGGTATCGATCCATACCCGCGATTCGTTTGATTTTACCTTTGATATACTCACAAAATCATACTATAAAAAAATACGAGGAGCTTTTCATTGTTTTACAGGAACGATTGAACAAGCCAAAGCAGCCATTGATGCCGGATTTAAAATAGGTGTTGGAGGTATTGTAACATTCAAAAATTCAGGAATCAGCCAAATGATAGCACAATTACAACCTGCCGACCTGTTGCTTGAGACCGACTCTCCGTACCTTACACCAGCACCATACAGAGGTAAACGAAACGAAAGCAGCTACCTAAAATACATTGCCGAAAAAGTGGCTGAAATATTTGATATGCCTGTTGATGAAATTGCCAAAATTACGAGTAAAAATGCCGAAGAACTGTTCGGGATATAAAAATTTGCACATTATATAATAAATACCGTCAGTGAATACCTTATCTTTAAAAAATATTCAAAATTACAAAAGGAGCCTGCAACAATTGGCAACATCAAGCACAATATCATTTTGTTACCATGAAACCATCAATACTCATAATATATACAGGAGGTACTATTGGAATGGTACAACGCCCCCAAGACGGCACTTTAGCACCTGTAAATTTTGAAAAACTTTCGAAAGAAATTCCAATGCTCCGTAAATTCGGGTACAATATTCATGCAATAACTTTCGACCCGGTAATCGACTCATCGAACATACGCCCTGAGTTGTGGATTAAACTTGCAAAAAACATCGAACAAAACTATTCGAAGTACGATGGATTTGTAGTTTTACACGGAACCGACACAATGGCCTATACCGCATCGGCATTAAGCTTTTTACTCGAAAATTTATGTAAACCTGTAATTTTTACAGGTGCACAACTTCCTATAGGAATGCTTCGAACCGATGGAAAAGAAAACATTCTGACAGCAATTGAAATTGCAGCAGCCAAACAGAATAATAAAGCAATTGTTCCTGAAGTATGCATTTATTTCAATTCATTGTTATTCAGAGGAAACCGATCGTCAAAAATTGACTCGGCACAATTCAGAGCATTCGATTCGAAAAACTACCCGGCTTTAGCCAAAGCCGGAGTCGAAATCGTTTACTCGTACCAAAACATAGCCCCGTATCCCCAAAACAGGAAGCTAAAAGTTCATCAAACATTAAACACAAATGTTTTCATATTAAAAATTTTTCCGGGCATCAGTGCCGGTATTATCGAATCGTTTATTGATACCCCGGGAGTAAGAGGAATAGTACTTGAATCGTTTGGCTCGGGCAACGTTCCTGATTTTAATTGGTTTTCGGATTTAATGCAAAAAGCAATACAGAAAGGCATCGTTGTTATCAACATCAGTCAATGTTCAGGAGGTAAAGTACAGATGGGCCTTTACCAAACAAGTAAAAACCTGCAAAAAGCTGGTGTTATAAGTGGTTACGACATGACAACCGAAGCTGCAATAACAAAACTCATGTACGTTTTAAGCTTCGATTTATCACAAAAAGAAACCGAGAAAATGATAATGTCGAATATACGTGGAGAAATAACAATTTAGTTTTGCAAATTCTCTTATTTTTTTTGTATTTTTCAGCCCTCAAAAATAACTGAGATTTTTTTAAGATTGAATCAAGGTAAAAAACAAGAAATTTACACATAAAAAAATACTGTACGTTAACCTGTTATCAATAAAATTGCAAAAAAACATTTAATGAAATTGAATTTATAGGTCGGCACTTTAAACAATTCTCTGTACATTTGAGGCAGTTTTTAACAAAAAGCACAGGGAGAGGTGCAGGAGTGGCTGAACTGGCACGCCTGGAAAGCGTGTGTACCCCAAAAGGGTACCGAGGGTTCGAATCCCTCTCTCTCCGCCATAAATATTGAAACGAAAGTTTAATTAAAACATAAATAAATAGAATAATTGTTGAATAAATTTAATCACATCATGAAAAAATTATTTGCATTAATAGCTGTTCTCACGATATTCATTTTCGGAATGTCGGTTAATGTTTTTGCTCAAGACCAAGTTGATGTTGCCACCGAGGAGGTAGCAGAAGCTCAATCGGACACGACAGAAGTTGATTTAATGGCTGACCCTGTAGAGGAAGCTGCACTCGAGGTTGAAGAAAATCAATCACTACACAGTGCATTAAAACAAAAATTCATCGAAGGTGGACCAACGTTCATGTCGTTTGTATTGATTGCTTTAATTTTAGGTTTGGCATTAGCAATTGAGCGTATTATTTACCTCAACCTTGCAACAACAAACACCAAAAAATTATTGGCTAAAGTTGAAGACGCAATGAACGAAGGAGGAATTGAAGCTGCCAAAGAAGTATGCCGCACAACCCGCGGGCCTGTAGCAAGTATTTTCTACCAAGGACTCGATCGTTACGACGAAGGTGTTGAAGTAGTCGAAAAATCGGTAATATCGTACGGTAGTGTACAAGCCGGATTGCTTGAAAAAGGATTAAGCTGGATCGCATTGTTTATTGCACTTGCTCCTATGCTTGGATTCTTGGGAACAGTAATTGGTATGATTGCAGCATTCGATGCAATTGAAGTTGCCGGAGATATCAGTCCATCGTTGGTGGCCGGTGGTATTAAAGTGGCTTTGATTACAACTGTATCAGGTTTGATCGTTGCAATTATCCTTCAAATTTTTTATAACTACTGTGTATCAAAAATCGACAGCATTATCAACAGTATGGAAGATGCTTCAATTTCGTTGCTTGATATGGTAGTAAAATTTAATGCAAAAAAAATAAGATAACTCATGGAAAAAACTCGTAAAATAACTTCAATTATATTATGGGTTCTGATGATCTTGTCAGTTGTAACTTTTGTGTATATGATTTTGTCAATTGATGATGAAAAAAATCCATCGGCTACAGCAGTACAAGCAATTACCATGAACCTGAATTGGGCAATTGCCTTGTTCGCAATTGCAGCAATTGTTGTATTACTCTTTGCATTATTTCAAATTGTAACCGACAAACGAAAACTGATCAGTTTCGCAATAGTATTAGGGCTTTTTGCAATCGTATTTGTAGTATCATATGCACTTGCATCATCCGAAATACCAAGTTTCCCTACAGCTCAGGAAATGGTTGCTGATGGGACTCTTAACGAAACAATCTCTCGCTGGGTAGATACCGGATTACATGTAACATACATTTTATCTGCCGGTGCCTTACTTTCGATAGCAGGATTTAACGCAGCGAATATTTTTAAACGTTAGTGATGTTTTTACATCCAAAAATGATGAATTATGCCTAAGAAATTACCTGAATACAACGCATCTTCGTTGGCCGATATCGCCTTCATGCTGCTGATATTCTTCCTGGTTACTACAACCATGGATACCGACAGCGGAATTGAAAGGATATTACCTCAATGGATTGATCCAAAAGACATTAAGGATACTCCGCCAATTAAAGAGCGTAATATTTTTGTAGTACTGGTTGACAGGAACGACAGGCTAATGGTAGAAGGCGAACTCACAAGGGTTGACGATTTAAAAGAACAAACTAAATTGTTTCTTACCAATCCTTACGACGACGAAAATCTACCTGAAAAAACGGTTCAGGACGTACCGTTTTTTGGACCTTACGAAACCCTGACAAAAGGTGCTGTAATATCATTACGAAATGATGTGGGTACTACTTACGGAACGTATATAGCTGTTCAAAACGAACTCATTGCTGCTATCAATGAATTACGCGAAGAAATTTCAAACCAAAAGTTTGGAAAATCATACGATGATTTATCGAAAGAACAACGAGAAGCCGTTAAAGTAATATATCCACAAAATATATCAGAGGCTGAACCTAAAAAGATAGGAGGAAACTAATATGTCAAAATTTAGAAAAGATGATAAAAAGGAGACTCCTGCTATTTCAACATCAGCTTTGCCCGATATTGTTTTCATGCTGTTGTTCTTCTTCATGGTTTCAACTACCATGCGTGAAACAACTCTGAAAGTGAAAATTAAATTACCTCAGGCCAGCGAAGTTACTAAACTGGAAAAAAAATCGTTGGTAAGCTACATTTATGTAGGTACTCCAATGAACGTTTCTCAATACGGTAACGAACCCCGTATTCAGCTTAACGATCAGTTTGCTAATGTTGGTGAAATTCTTGATTACATTGAAGCCGAACGTCAGGCTCGCGATGAATCGGAAAGAGGACAAATGATTACATCACTCAAAGTTGATGAATATACCAAAATGGGTATTGTTACCGATATAAAGCAGGAACTCAGAAAAGCTGCTGCATTGCACATTAATTATTCGTCGCGTAAAGCAGTTGATTAATTGTTAATGCACTAATACATATAAAAAAGGCTTACATATTTGTAAGCCTTTTTTTTATATGCTGTCACTATCGCAACTTTTTATATTCTTCGCGTTTCAAAACAAACGCACTCCGTGCTGGCAAATACAGTTTTAATTGATGACTGTTTAAATCGGAATCAAGAGGCAAGGTATAATACTTCATACGATCATCAATCCGATCAAATCCTCCGTATAAACCCGAATCGGTATTTAAAACAACTTTAAATTTAGCCGGCGAAAAAGGAATACCATAATCGGTAAACGATTTTTCGGGATTAAAATTAAACACAAACAAATAATCGCCACGTAAATACACAAGTACCTGGTCGGCTTTATCTTCCCATATTTTCCATACCTCAGGGATGTTCACTAAATTTTGTTCATTGAGCAAATGAATCATATCCCGGTCAAAATCTTTTAACCAATGATATTTCAACTCTTCGTTATCGGCAAGACTCCATAAACGGCGGGCATGTTTATATGACCAATTGTTTCCTTCGCGCGGAAAATCGATCCACTCGGGGTGGCCAAATTCATTTCCCATAAAATTAAGGTAAGCACCTGCAGCGCAGCTGGCTGTTATAAGCCGAATCATTTTATGTAAAGCAATTCCTCGATCAACAAGCAGGTTTTGCTGATCTTTTCGCATGCTATAGTACATTTCTTTATCAATTAGCCTGAATATGATTGTTTTATCACCAACCAATGCCTGGTCGTGGCTCTCGGCATAACTCACCACTTTTTCTTCGTCGCGATGTGATGTAAGTTGATAAAACATATCACCCACATCCCATTCATTGTCGTGTTTTTCTTTAATTATTTTAATCCAGTAATCAGGAACCCCCATACTCATTCTGTAATCAAAACCTAATCCCCCATCATCAATTGGTGCCGATAATCCTGGCATTCCACTCACATCTTCAGCTATTGATAAAGCCTGAGCTTGTATTTGATGAATAAGTTTGTTTGCAAGCTTAAAATAAACAATAGCCTGCACATCGGTATTTGCCGAAAAATAATCGTTATATGATGTAAATGCTTTCTCGAGGCCATGATCGAGGTAAAGCATGCTTGTTACACCATCAAAGCGAAATCCGTCAAAATTAAATTCTTCGAGCCAATAACGGATATTCGATAACAGAAAATGCAAGACTTGATTTTTACCATAATCAAAACAATATGAATCCCATGCAGGATGAAGGCCTTTACTGCCCGAATGGAAAAATTGATACTGTGTTCCATCAAACTTCCCAAGCCCTTCGATTTCGTTTTTTACTGCATGCGAGTGAATTAAATCCATAATTACAGCAATCCCCATCCCATGGGCTTCGTCAATAAGTTGCTTTAACTCCTCGGGAGTACCAAACCTTGATGAAGGGGCAAAAAAACTTGAAATATGATATCCAAAACTTCCGTAATATGGATGTTCAGGAATTGCCATAAACTGAATTACATTGTATCCGGCTTTTTTGACCCGAGGTAAGATATTTTCCCTAAATTCATTATACGTATGTACCCTTTCTTCTTCACCGCTCATTCCGATATGAGCCTCGTATATAAAGGGAGCATCGTTATTGAACACATAATTTTTATTTTTCCATCGATAGGATTTCTCAGGATTCCATACTTGTGCATTAAACATTTTTGATTCATCATCCTGCACAACACGTGTAGCCCATGCCGGTATTCGTTTACCCGATCCTCCATTCCAATGAACCGAAAGAGCATACAAATCGTTATGCCGAAGTTTGCTTTTATCGGTCGAAAACTCCCAGTTTCCGTTGCCAATGGGTTTAAAAGCCCATTCGTTACTTTCTGTCCAATGATTAAAAACTCCAATAAGATAAATATGTGTTGCATTTGGAGCCCACTCTCGTATAATCCATTTACTCCCTTGGCTATGCAACCCGAAATACATATATCCCGATGCAAAATCCTTAATACTCTGTCCGTTTGTCAGTTCTTTTTCTTTACTTTCATATGCCTGAATCCAATTTCTGATATTATCGGTAAAAGGTTCAAGCCACAAATCGTTTTTTACAATACGAGGTATATCCATTATTTTTTAATTTTTTCTAAATCGTCAGGTGTATCAACCGATACATTTACAATATCTGTTTTTGCAACTTTTATCGAAAAGCCATTCTCGAGCCATCGAAGTTGTTCAAGTTTTTCGGCCTTTTCTAAAAGCGAAGTGTGTAATTGAGTAATTTGCTGCAACACCTCGTACTTAAAAGCGTAAATTCCTAAATGCAAGTAAAAGTTGTGCAAATTAATCCACTGGTCGCGGTTTTGATCGCGCAAAAAAGGAATAACACTACGACTAAAATACAAGGCATCATGATTTGCCGAGAGTACCGCTTTTACCTTATTCGGATCAAAAAGAATATCTGATGAATGTATTTTGCTAACCAACGTTGCAATTTGTGTATCGGGTTTCCTTATGCATTGTTCAATAGCCTGTAATTGCTGTTGATTTATAAAAGGCTCATCGCCCTGAACATTGATTACAGTATCAAAATCAAATTCGTTTTTGATTATGCGGGCAGCTTCGGCACACCTGTCGGTTCCGCTTTTATGAGTACTTGCCGTGATTACACATTTACCCCCAAAATGGGTTACGGCCTGGTTTATACGTTCATCATCGGTAGCAACAAATACATGTTCAAATACTTTTTGACAGCGTTTATAAACATGCTCAATCATTGGTTTGCCATCGATGCTGGCCAGAGGTTTTCCCGGAAATCGGGTTGATGCATAACGTGCAGGAATAATAACAATACTCTTCACATGAAATATTTTTAATGATTGTACACAAATATATGCAATATAAAAAAGGATTAGACGTAGTAGAAAAGAAAGCTACATTTTATTTACCAAATTACAGCATAAATGGTTAAAATTGTAACTTTGTCAGTTATTCGGAAAATAATCAATTGCACATGGCAACAATCGACATACAAGATATAAAGCAACGATTTGGAATTATTGGTAATGCACCGGGACTAAACCGGGCCATTGAAGTAGCTGTACAGGTTGCACCTACCGACATGTCGGTTCTCATTACCGGAGAAAGTGGTGTGGGTAAGGAAGTTTTTCCTCAAATAATCCACCAATACTCGGCCCGTAAACACGGTAAGTATATTGCAGTCAATTGCGGAGCAATTCCTGAAGGAACAATCGATTCGGAATTGTTTGGACACATAAAGGGATCGTTTACCGGAGCGATGTCCGATCGGAAAGGATATTTTGAAGTTGCTGATGGAGGAACAATTTTTCTCGACGAAGTTGGCGAACTGCCTTTATCAACACAGGTTCGATTATTGCGTGTTCTCGAAGCCGGAGAATTTATTAAAGTTGGCTCATCGGAAGTAAAAAAAACCAACGTACGCGTTGTTGCAGCAACAAATATTGATATTCAGAAAGCCATTGAAAACGGCAAATTTCGTGAAGACCTGTTTTACCGGCTAAACACTGTTCCGGTAATTATTCCGCCTTTACGTGAGCGCAAAGAAGATATTGCACTGCTTTTCAGAAAATTTGCTCACGATTTTGCCGAACGTTATCGTATGCCAACAATGCGCCTTACCGACGAAGCCCGTCAAATACTCATTTCGTTTCCTTGGCCGGGCAATATTCGCCAATTAAAAAATATTACCGAACAAATATCAATTATTGAAGAAACTCGTGAAATTAACGGATCGACCATACGCGGATATCTACCCCATTTTCACGACAAACACCTCCCGGCTTTGTACCACAAAACCGAAGAAAACACCTTTGCCTCGGAACGTGAAATATTGTATAAAGTGCTTTTTGATATGAAAAAGGATATGACCGATTTAAAAAAATTGGTTTTTGACTTAATGCAAAACAATGTTGAAAAGCCTGAGGTAAAAACCGAAAATGCACGAATTATTAAAAAATTGTATCACGAAGGAGAAAACAATTTCAGTTTCGAAGATTTTAATAACGAGGCAGATCAAATTTCGGTAAACAAACAAAATCAAGGAGTTAGAATCGATAAGTCAGACAATATTATCGAAGATACCGAAGAATATATCGAAGAGTCGTTGTCGCTCGAAAAAAAGGAGAAAGAAATGATTGAAAAAGCCTTATCGAAACACAACGGCAAACGCAAGTATGCAGCAAACGAACTGGGTATTTCGGAACGTACATTGTATCGAAAAATTAAAGAATATGACATTAAGTAAATTGTAAATAATGAGTAAACTCAAATTTATTAGCACATTATTGCTCGTAACAATTTTGGTATCGTGCAAAGTAAACTACTCATTTACAGGCGCATCAATTTCGCCACAGGTAAAATCGTATACTGTTTACGATTTTACAAATCGTGCGGCCATTGTAAACCCTACACTTGCCGACTATGTAACCGAAGAGTTAAAAGATAAGTTTACACGCCAAACCAGCCTAAACTATCTTGCCGACGGAGGTGACCTTGAATTTGAGGGAATTATTACAGGATACGATGTTAAACCAATATCGATAAAAACCGGTGACGAAGTTTCGGAAAACAGGCTGACAATCAAAATCAATGTAAAATATACAGATAAAGTAAATCCGGATAATGATTTTGATACTGAATTTTCGGCTTATTCCGATTTTGACAGCAACAGTATTTTATCGGATGTTGAAGACGAGCTTATTGAAATAATTATTGATCAGATTATTGAAGATATTTTTAACAAATCGGTAGCAAACTGGTAAAAGTGACCAAAGAAGATTTTATAAAATACACCAAAAGCCCTGAGCTTTTAAATCAAAACACAATTGCCGAACTTACGCAAATCATTAACGATTATCCGTATTTTCAAGCAGCTCGTGTTTTGTATTTGTGTAATTTACGAAACCTTAACAGTTATCGGTTTGAAGAAGAACTCGAAAAACATGCTCCCTTTATATCCGACCGAAAAACATTGTATAAACTTTTAAACACAAAAATAAATAACACCGAAGAGTTCAGACTCCTTGCATTTGATCAGTCAAATATCGAAAATCTGCTCAACAACCAATCATCACAAATACCCTTTACACCACCAACCCCGGTATACAATATCGAAAACACCGAAAACAGAAACACTAAAGCACAATACGACCTTATTGATAAGTTTATTAACGAAAATCCGACAATAAAACCCGGCTTACCCCACACCCAACAAAAGCAAACCATCGAAAATGAGCCAAAACCTGTAGTTGACGACAATCTTATAACCGAAACACTGGCAGGTATTTATGTAAAACAAGAACTTTATGAAGAAGCATTACTCGCTTATGAAAAATTAAGTTTGAAATTCCCGGAAAAAAATAGTTACTTTGCGACTCAAATTGAAAAAATTAAAAATTTAATATCAAAACAAACATAAAATGTATAACCTTGCAATTGTACTCATTTTTATTGTTTGCCTTTTACTTGTACTGATAGTATTAGTACAAAAATCAAAAGGCGGAGGTTTGGCCTCAAGTTTCTCAGGCAATAATCAAATTATGGGTGTACGCCGTACAGCCGATTTTTTGGAAAAAGCAACATGGTATCTGGCTGGTGCACTCCTTTTTTTGTGCATTATGGCAAGTGCATTTATTCCACGCAACGAGGCTACCCAAGAATTGATTATTGGCAATCAGATTGAAACAGCTGTTGATCCGAATGCAAACACAATGTTTCCTACAACACAGGATGCTATCGAAACAGTTGGCGAAACTGATGCCGAAGATGCAGAATAAAGTATTAAAACAATAAAATGCTAAAAAGTTATTGAAAAGCTACCTAAGAGGTGGCTTTTTTTATGTCATACATTGACAGATTATCGATCCCACTGCCAGTGTGTCAGCCACAAAAACAAATACAACAAAACGCTGATTTACTGAATACTGAACTCGTAAATAAAAATACCAATGCGTTTAAAAATCAACTAAACAAAAACAAATAATGTAAAAAATGGCATGAAAAAGCTTTGGCACAAAATCTGATTATAAGCAACCCGACAATACGAAATTCATAACTTTAAAAAACAACAAATATGTCAGAATTAAAAGGTAGAATACTAGCAGGAAAAATCCTGATTGAACCAGTAGAAGCTGAAGAAAAAACCGCCAGTGGAATTATTATTCCCGATTCAGCAAAAGAAAAACCACAAGTAGGAAAAGTAGTAAAAGTTGGTGCCGACAAAAAAGACGAACCAATGGAAGTAAAAGCCGGTGATACCGTATACTACGGAAAATACTCCGGTACCGAGTTACACATTGACGGAACAGATTATCTTTTGATTTCACAAAACGATGTATTGTACATTGCATAAGTAAAACGTAAAAAAATAATAAAATGGCAAAAGAAATTAAATTCAATATTGAAGCGCGCGACCTCCTAAAAAAAGGAGTAGACCAATTGGCCGATGCAGTTAAAGTAACCCTCGGGCCTAAAGGCCGCAACGTAATTATTGATAAAAAATTTGGAGCTCCTCAAATCACAAAAGATGGTGTTACTGTAGCAAAAGAAATTGAGCTCGCAGATGCATTTGAAAATATGGGTGCTCAAATGTTAAAAGAAGTAGCATCAAAAACAGGCGACGATGCCGGCGATGGTACAACTACTGCAACCGTACTTGCACAATCAATTATTAATGTTGGTTTAAAAGGTATTTTATTCCTTTGAGAACGCGACCATGT
>CAZARW010000023.1:0-12262 GCA_964487645.1 uncultured Prolixibacteraceae bacterium | reverse complement strand
TGGATTTGAAACGCGGTATCGACAAAGCTGTTGAAAAAGTTATTGAGAGCATTAAAAATCAATCGCAAAATGTAGGCGATGACTACAGCAAAATTGAACAAGTTGCCCGCATTTCGGCAAACGGCGACGAAACCATTGGTAAGCTTATTGCCGAAGCAATGGAAAAAGTAAATAAAGAAGGTGTTATTACCGTTGAAGAAGCAAAAGGTACCGACACATATGTTGATGTGGTTGAAGGTATGCAATTTGACCGTGGATATATTTCTCCCTACTTTATTACCGATACCGAAAAAATGGAAACTGACCTTTCGGATCCGTTTATACTTATCCACGACAAAAAAATTAGTGCTATACAAGATATTATCCCAATACTTGAGCAAACAGCTAAAGCCGGGCGTCCGCTAATGATTATTGCCGAAGATGTTGACGGAACTGCTTTAAGCGGATTAGTTGTTAACAAGCTCCAGGGAACAATTAAAGTATGTGCTGTTAAAGCTCCCGGATTTGGCGATCGTCGTAAAGAAATACTCGAAGACATTGCTGTATTAACAGGTGGTGTTGTTATTACCGAAGAAAAAGGAATGAAACTCGAAAATGTAAGCATCGAAATGCTTGGTGAAGCCGAGAAAATTTCTGTCGATAAAGAAAACACTACAATAGTTGCCGGTAAGGGCGAACAATCGTTAATTGATGCACGAGTTGCTCAAATCAAAAAACAAATCGAAAGCACTACTTCAGACTACGACAAAGAGAAACTTCAAGAACGTTTAGCCAAATTATCGGGCGGTGTTGCTGTTTTATATGTTGGTGCAGCCTCTGAAGTTGAAATGAAAGAGAAAAAAGACCGTGTTGACGATGCATTGCATGCAACCCGTGCTGCTGTTGCCGAAGGAATTGTTCCCGGTGGTGGTGTTGCATATATCAGAGCAATAAACTCAATTACAAACATCGAAGGCGAAAACGAGGACGAAACAACCGGTATTGAAATTATTAAACGTGCAATTGAAGAGCCTTTACGCCAAATTGTTGCAAATGCAGGTAAAGAAGGTGCTGTAGTTGTTCAAAAAGTAAAAGAAGGTACTGCAGACTTTGGATACAACGCTCGCCGAGACGAATACCAAAACTTACTCGAAGCCGGTGTTATCGACCCTGCTAAAGTTACTCGTGTAGCTCTCGAAAATGCCGCATCAATTGCAGGCATGTTCTTAACAACCGAGTGTGTTCTAGTAGATGAAAAAGAAGAGAATACTCCTGCAATGCCATCAGGAATGGGCGGAGGAATGCCCGGTATGATGTAAAAAACAGATCATTGATATCTTTCAAAAAAACCTGTCAGCAATATTGCTTGACAGGTTTTTTTTTACTCTCTGAATTGGCACGTTTACAAAGTTAAATACACCGTTCACTCATTTTTTTTGATTACAACATGCGATTTACGCACATTTACATCACAATTAAATATTGTAAACCAATTGAGTTTGTTTGTTTATAATAATTGTGCAATCATCAGTATTTATTCTCCCAAAGTTGTTCCCCAACATACAACTACAAAAAAAAGAGAATTTACAAATCAAAGCCCGAAGAATTCTTCTTCGGGCTTTGATTTGTATAGAGGAGTTTTATTTACTTCCCCGATTGATTATTCTCAATACCGTTACGTAATTTTGTAATAAGCTCAGCAAAACTGAGGTTTATACGTGGAATATTAATTCGCAAACCATTCGAATCGGAAGTTTTTGATGTAGAATATATTTCCTGAATTATGCCACTATATTTTTGTGCCAATACGTTGCGTTTAAGCTTTAAAGTTGGCGATAATTCACCTGAGCCGGGACTCCATACATCGGCAACAACTCTAAAACGCTTAATTTCTTCAAACTGCCCAAGTGTTTTATTGATTTCGCGTACATCTTTCTGAATAGCCGATAAAACATCCTGATCTTCAACTATTTTTTGCATATCGCTTTCGGCTATCCCTTTTTGCTGTAACCATACCCTAATGTATGCAAAATCAGGAGCTATAATTGCTGATGCAAATTTCTCGTTTTCGCCTATAACCATCACCTGCTCAATAAACATCGATTCTTTGAGCTTATTTTCAATCATTTGAGGAGCAATATATTTCCCTCCCGACAATTTAAAAATTTCTTTTTTGCGATCGGTTATTTTCAAATATTTACCATCAATAAGTTTTCCGATATCGCCGGTATGAAAATATCCTTTTTCGTCAATTGAGTTTTTTGTCAGATTTGGTTGTTTGTAATACCCCATCATCACATTAGGCCCTTTACAAATAATTTCTCCATCGTCGGCAAATTGCACATCAACTCCCGGAAGAACCGGACCTACAGTACCAATTTTTATTTCCATGGTAGTATAGTTGCTCACAGCAATAACAGGCGATGTTTCGGTTAGTCCGTAACCTTCGAGAGCACATATACGGGCAACACCCAATACACGTGCTATACGTGGCTGCAAGGCTGCTCCTCCCGACACAATAATCTTAATATTACCCCCCATTACCTCGCGCCATTTCGAGTAAATAAGCTTATCGGCTAGTTTTTGCTTTTGCCTGAAATACCACGACATTTTTTTTGTATAATCGAAATTACGGCCAAGCTTAACTGCCCAAAAAAAGATAATTTTTTTAATCCCCGACAATTCTTTGCCTTTGTTTATTATTCCGTCGTAAATACGCTCAAGCAAACGGGGTACTGTGTTAAACATGTGAGGTTTTACCTCTTTCATTGCACTCATTATATGAGCAAGGCTCCCTACATAATAAATTGCCATTCCCTTATACTGAAAATGATAATTCATACTTCGCTCGTAAACATGGCATAAGGGTAAAAAACTCAAAGCTGTCGACTCGCTCCCAAGGGTATGATTTTTTGCATGCTGTTTAAAATTCGACACCAGATTTACATGCGACAACATTACTCCTTTAGGCACTCCGGTAGTTCCTGAGGTGTATATTATTGTAGCCAGGTCGCTGTCGTTTATTGATTGTTTTATGGTTTCGAGCTGCTCTTTTTGTGTATACGTTTTGCCTTGCTCTGCCATGTATGTCCAATGTTTAACTCCTTCAATCTCATCAAACGAATAAATATCGGTTAGAGTGTCAATTTCGTCAATAATTGATTGAATATTTTGGTAGAGTTTTTTATCGCCAACAATAACAATTTTCGCCTCGCAATGCGTCAAAATGTATTTATAATCATCGATACTGATTGTGGGATAAATTGGCACATGCACCATTGCTGTTTGAGCCAGAGCCAGATCGAAAAAATTCCATTCGGGCCGATTAACAGTTATGGTTGCAACCTTATCGCCCGGCTTTAGCCCTGCGGCAAGCAAGCCATAACTAATGTTGTTTGTATTGTTAATATATTCGCGCGCCGAATATGTATACCACCCCTCCGAATTTTTTCCCCCAAGGGCAACTTGTTTCGATAAATAATTTGATTCGTACAACGAAAGCAAATCAAAAGTACGCTTAACCTCGCGGCCAGCCTTATCCATAATTTCCATAACTATATCCAAATTTCCAGAAAGATAAAAATAGAGTTTTCTGTAGATTTTCAACTAAATATTTGTGGCTTTTACGAATATTGCGAGAAGTTTTAATGTAAAACCATTGATTTTAAACACCATACGAAACATAGCAAGGTAATCGACTTTTAAAAATTATTTCATAAAAGTTAAAAATCGGCTCGAAGTAATGGAGCCTGTGCATGAAACCCGATAACAAATTCCCAGCAAAACATTTTGCTCGATCTTTCGAGCAAGCGTAATCCATTGCCCGATAGTTCAAAAATTTCGGGATAAAAATCAACCAGCATTTTTTTTACTTCATGATGTATCGACTCATCAAAAACAGGATTATCAACAGATTGCAATTCGTTCACTAATAAACGTTCAACAAGATGCAATTCTTTTTCAAGTTCTGATTCACTCAACGTGCAATCTTTTATCATTATTGATTCGGATGAGCCAATAATTTCATCGGCAAAAATATTTAAGTCGGTATTAATCCTTACCGATATTTTTGTATCGGGATAGAATTCTAAAATCAGTTTGAAAATGTTGCTTACAAACTTTTTTCTAAAACTCTCATAAAATTTTTTATCGTTTCGTAAATGCTTATTCACATGCAAAGTATTAAGTATTCAATGAGCTTTTTACAGTTTAACTCAAAAAAAAAACTGTGTTATAGCTATAACACAAAATACAAACAATGGTTTAGTGTAAAAGTACATATACAATCGATTTGTTTTTTAATGTCTTATTTTAAATACGGCTTGATTTGCAAACAAAAATTTGTGCAAAAGGTGCATTTTTGTCAATCAAAAAAAAAAACAAATTTGTTTTAATCGAGCTTAAGTACAGCTAAAAATGCTTTTTGCGGAACTTCGACATTCCCTACTTGTTTCATTCGTTTTTTCCCGGCTTTTTGTTTTTCAAGAAGTTTACGTTTACGGGTAATATCGCCACCGTAACATTTTGCGGTAACATCTTTACGAACGGCTTTAACCGTTTCGCGAGCAATGATTTTTGCACCAACGGCAGCCTGTATTGCTACATCAAACTGTTGTCGGGGAATAAGTTCTTTAAGCTTTTCGCACATGCGGCGACCAAACGATTGAGCATTATCGAAGTGGATTAACGATGAAAGGGCATCAACCGGTTCGCTATTGAGAAGGATATCGAGTTTAACAAGTTTTGCCGGGCGGTGGTCAACAATATGATAATCGAACGAAGCATAACCTTTTGATATGCTTTTCAGCTTATCGTAAAAATCAAAAACAATTTCGGCCAGAGGCATGTCAAAAGTAAGTTCTACCCTATCGGTGCTGAGGTATGTTTGTTTAATAAGAATACCCCGTTTGCCCAGACAAAGGGTCATAATCGGCCCAATATAATCGGTCTGTGTGATAATTTGAGCTCGTATGTAGGGCTCTTCAATTACATCGACAGTAAGCGATTCTGGCATCCCCGAAGGATTATAAATTGTATATTTTTCGCCTTTTTTAGTATGCACTATATACTCAACGTTGGGCACGGTAGTAATAACGTTCATATCGAATTCGCGATCGAGTCGTTCCTGGATAATTTCCATATGCAAAAGACCAAGAAAACCGCATCGGAATCCAAAGCCAAGTGCTGCCGACGACTCGGGCTGATATGTAAGTGAAGCATCGTTAAGCTGAAGTTTTTCCATTGCTGCGCGCAGGTCTTCGTAATCGTCGCTATCAATAGGATATACTCCGGCAAATACCATGGGCTTAACTTCTTGAAATCCTTCGATACGTTTTTCGCATCCGCCTTTAATGTGCGTAATTGTATCGCCAACTTTAACTTCTCGTGCCGACTTTATACCCGAAATAATATATCCCACATCACCGGTACGGAGTTCTTTACGTTCTTCCATAGCCAGGCGCAAAACTCCAACTTCATCGGCATCGTACTCATGGTTTGTTGCAAAAAACTTTACTTTATCGCCTTTACGAATTACTCCGTTAACAATTTTAATGTTTGCAATAACTCCCCTAAATGAGTTAAAAACCGAATCGAAAACCAGAGCCTGCAAAGGAGCTTCGGTATCGCCAACCGGAGGTGGCACATCCAGAATAATGCGTTTAAGAATTTGTTCAACTCCTTCACCTGTTTTTCCGCTTGCTCTGATTATGTCGTCGCGTTTACATCCAATCATTTCAATAATTTGATCTTCGACCACCTCGGGCATTGCATTGGGCAAGTCCATTTTATTTAATACAGGAATAATTTCCAGATCGTGGTCAATAGCCAGGTACAAATTTGATATGGTTTGAGCCTGAATACCCTGTGTTGAGTCAATAATAAGCAAAGCGCCTTCGCAAGCGGCAATTGAGCGCGATACTTCGTACGAAAAATCAACATGTCCCGGAGTATCAATTAAATTTAGCACGTATTTTTCGCCTTCATACTCATAATCCATTTGTATGGCATGGCTTTTAATGGTTATACCTCTTTCTTTTTCGAGCTCCATGTCATCGAGTACCTGCTCTTTCATATCTCTGTCGCTAACAGTACCGGTAAACTGGAGCAGGCGGTCAGCCAAAGTACTCTTTCCGTGATCGATGTGTGCTATTATGCAAAAATTACGTATGTGCTTCATTTGCTAAAACCTTGATATTCCGTATGGTTTAAATCTATTTTTCCGCAAAGATAATCCATTTTTCGAATCCCAAAACAGCCAGTGTTTATAATGAATACGTGTTTAAGTTTTATTTAAAACTTAAACTTTTATTTTACTCATTGGCAAGCTTTTGATAAAACAATTTGGGAATTTATATACTGTAGGCTTTTTTTTTGCAAATTCACATTGATTTTGGGTAAAGTGTTTATATTTTCGTAGCCTGTTTCAAACTATAAAAAAAGAAAAACATATACAATGGGAAGAGCATTTGAATACCGCAGAGCGGCAAAAGAAAAACGATGGGACAAAATGTCTCGGATTTTTCCTAAACTGGGAAAAGCAATAACAGTAGCTGCAAAAGCCGGTGGCGAAGACCCCGACTTAAACCCTGCTTTGCGCACAGCCATACAAAATGCCAAAGCACAAAATATGCCCAAAACCAATATTGATGCTGCAATTAAACGTGCTTCGGGTAAAGATGCCGAAAACTATGTTGAGGAGCTTTACGAAGGCAAAGGGCCACATGGAACGATGTTTATGGTTGAATGTATGACCGACAACCATACCCGCACGGTTGCAAACATGAAATGGATTTTTAACAAATGGGGCTCGGGGCTGGTTCCATCGGGGTCGATGGAGTTTATGTTTTCGCGAAAAGCTGTTGTTGAATTTCTGAAACCCGAAAACATCGATATTGATGAGCTTGAAATGTCGTTAATTGATGCAGGCCTCGAAGAGCTTGTTGAAAACGAAGGGACTCTTTATGCTTATGCCAACTTTACTGACTTTGGAGACATTACAAAAGCAATTGAAGATATGGGAATTGAAATAAGTAAAGCAAATTTACAGCGAATTCCTACTGATCCAATTGAACTGAACGAAGAACAACTCGAAGAGGTTGATAAACTGCTCGATAAAATTGAAGAAGACGACGATGTACAACAAGTATTTACAAATATTGCATAATATACCTTTCATTAGAATAAAATTGGATTTAACATTTGTATTTCAAGCCAGTGTCTTAAGTCAAAACAAACAATGATTATCTTTGACCATGGAACTCGCACGTGTTATTATCTAAAGGATCTTCGATTCATTCTCTTTTGTGTTTCTCTCAATCGTGCTCGTTTCATAAAATAAAATAAACCGTTTTAACCAACGGTTTTTTTTATTCACTCCGAATCCAGTAATAAATTCGGCCAATGAGGCTTTCTATTTCTTTTGATTTTTCAGGCAAATGTCCCATCTCATCAATATACATATAGTCATAAGGCTTATCCGGCATATTTTGCTCAATAAACAATGTTGATTCAACAGGGCAATTGATATCGTGGGTTCCGTGAACAAACAGCACCGGAATATTGATGGTTGAATAATAATCGAATGGAATATATTCAAAAAAACCTGCCCATCTTAAATATGGCCACCCCATGTACCAATGATCAAGCGAAGTTGGATTCAGTTCAACACATGATTTTACGTGATCAATATTTTTGCATTCGTCTCTATATTCAACAGGCATAGGCACGTTCGACTCAGCCAAACAGCTAAACCACTTGTCCTGGCTCAATCCGCCTGCTCCCCATACAATCATTTTTTTTAATGCTGATTTGTTTTCAATTTTTTCGAAAATTACAGGTGCCAACAAGCCCCCTTCGGAAAAACCGATAATGAAAATATCCGAAAAGCTATTCTCGCGTAAATAAGAATTGATTGAATGCGTATAATGATGCACAAGAGTATCGAAGGTTGACAAATTATATGCCTGTAAACTATCGGAGTAATCGGCTCCGATATCTATTCCCGGTTTTTCGGGAACGATAAGGCTCATCTTATCCGAAAAAAAATTGCTCATAAACCACGACATGGTTAGTTCATTCCATCGTTTATTTTTTTTGTTTCCCAATACCGAATGCATTCCACTTCCATCAATAAAAATCACTAACGAATCACTCGCAGGCGAATTAAAAACATAAAGATTTCCACTTGAATATACTTTTGTTTGTAATCCGGGATATATTTGCCGGTCGTACGGAAAAAAAGTCACACACGAAGTGCTAAAGCTGAGAATAAGAATTAGAAATGCAATAAAACGTTTCATTTGTATTTTTTTGATCAAAAAAAAAACTTTTTTTTAAAACAATAAGCATCACAGATAATAATTTGACACTTTTTAATAGATTTGCCATACTCGAATATACAAAATGGACAATTTTTTTATAAATCAACTTCCGGTTTTTGCATTAGGCCTTTTATCACAGGTATTATTTTTTGCCCGAACAATTGTTCAATGGTTTAAATCCGAAAAGTCAGGAAAAATATTGTCGCCGGTGTTGTTTTGGCAAATAAGCCTCATTGCATCCATAATCATGATGATATATGGTATTTTGCGAAAAGACTTTGCAATAATCATGGGGCAGCTAATTACTTTTTTTATTTATATCAGAAATTTACAATTGCAAAATGCCTGGAAAAAAATTCCGTTATTATTCAGAGTTTTTGTACTCATAATGCCAATTGCAAGCATTCTTTGGTCAGTATTTTCGGGCAATTACAATGTTAAGCACATACTAAGCAACGAGGATATACCGGTTTGGTTATTTATTTTTGGAATATCCGCTCAACTTATTTTTTCATTTCGGTTTGTTTATCAATGGATTGTATCTGAAAAAAAGAAGATTTCGGAATTGCCTCCCGGATTTTGGTATATAAGTTTGTGTGGCTCGTTACTCATATTAACCTATGCTATATTTAGGTTCGATCCCGTTTTATTTTTAGGACATTTAGGAAGCATGACAATGTATATACGTAACTTAATGCTACATTACACAGGAAAAGGATTTTTTGATTTATTGCCTTTTGATTTAGGACTTACAAAAAGCATAAATAAAAAGAAATAGAAAAATTACTGTTCAACCCAGTCGCCATTTTCTTTAATAATGCGTTCGAGTTCGTAAACAGCTTCTTCGTGCGGAATATGTCGTTTCAGAACTTTTGCACCTTTATAAAGATTTATTTTCCCGTTACCGGCTCCAACGTAACCATAATCGGCATCGACCATTTCGCCGGGGCCATTAACTACACATCCCATAATACCAATTTTCAGGTTTTTTAGATGGCCAAAGTGTTCTTTAATTTCTTTGGTTGTTTTATGCAAATCGAATTGAGTACGGCCACATCCCGGGCACGAAATAAATTCAGATTTTGAAATACGCATGCGTGTAGCCTGCAATATATTGAAACTGGTATTTTTTAGTTCGGAATAAAATATCGAATTATTTTCATTCGTCAGCAATATTCCATCGCCATATCCATCAATAAACAATCCGCCTAAATCAATTGCGGCTTTAAGCTGCAAGTCTTGCAACGATTTTTCGTTGTAATGCCCCCACAATACTACCGAGAGGCGACAAATGATTGACTCGAGCAACATAAAAAAAGCACGCATATCGGCATAACGATTTTTATTATCGCTCTCGAGCAGCAACACAGCTTTACGTTCGGCTTTAAGTTTAGTAACAATTTCGGGATTGTCTTTCCTGAAATCGACAAATTCTTTACGTGTAGTCCGAATAAAGCGATGTGTGCTTTGATAAATATCGTTGTATAAATAATCTTCGAGTGAAAGGATCGGGAATTTCCGTCCTTTTTTATTCAGTATACTTTTCCCGTCGAAATAATAATCGGGTTCGGTTCGGCCGTTAAGGTTCGAAATTTCGAGAATACTGTTTTCGTTAAGTGAAGCAATTACTACGGGTAATCGTCGGTTTCCAATTTTCCGAACAGGCCTGCCGTAGCGATGTTCATACTCAAAAGGATTGGTTTGAGTAAATTTTGGAGCATCGATAGGAGCATGTCCTTTACGGGCAACAACAGCATCTATAAGTTTTTTTGCATAGGGTATTTCCATTTCGGGTTTTTCGGTTAACGAAACCCTTATGGTATCACCAATTCCATCAATAAGTAATGTTCCAATACCAACTGCCGATCGTATTCGGCCATCCTCGCCCTCGCCTGCTTCGGTTACTCCTATATGAAACGGGTACTTCATATCTTCGAGGCGCATTTTGTAATTCATTAACCGTACAGTATAAACAAGCACACGTGTATTCCAAGATTTTATTGAGATTACAATATCATGAAAATCGTGTTTTCGGCAAATACGCAAATATTCCATAACCGACTCAACAATACCTGCAGGAGTATCGCCATACCGGCTCATAATTCTATCGGATAACGAACCCTGGTTTGCACCTATACGAATTACTGTATTGTGTTTTTTACAGGTTTCAAGAAAAGGAACCATTACTTTTTCGATGCTCTCAAGTTCGGCACGATATTCAGCATCGTTGTATACATATTTTTGAAATTGAGCTCGCTTATCGTAAAAATTCCCGGGGTTAATTCGCACTTTTGATACATATTTTGCTGCCATTTCGGCAACTTTTGGGCTAAAATGCACATCGGCAATCAAAGGGGTTTGATAGCCCAGTTCGCGAATTTTGCTTTTTATTGCTTTCAGATTTTCGGCATCTTTGGTCGATTTTATTGCAATTCGCACATAATCGGCTCCGGCTTTCACAATGCGAATAATCTGTTCAACCGTTTTTTCGGTATCGAGAGTATCTGTATCTGTCATCGACTGAACTCTAATTGGATGTTTTCCACCCAATGGAACACCGCCGATATTTACTTCCTCGGTTTTTTCTCGTCGATACTCTGTTAATGATTTACAATAATTGAAGTTCTTATCCTTCATAAATAAACCCCCGATTTAATGATTGTGCAAATTTAATATTTTAGATACAATATGAAACCGTTAAGCCCACATTTATATTATCGACTGATAATAATTTACTCACAAAATGCAACACAAAATTGCTTGTTCTAGTTGTCTCTAAATGTATTTTCTTAATGAATTTAAAATTTCACGCCAGTGTATGCTATATTTTTATGCAAGACGTTGATGTGTTTTACAATTTTTGCACACATCAATTTAAGTATTTAATCTTATGAAACCAATCTAAAAACACGTAATTGACGATAAATTACAGAGAAGAATCCTGCGTGAAAAATAATTATTTACTTTAAAAGAGATACTTTGTATCAGCGCTTTTTCAGATAATGATTATCAATAGTAAAAGTAAATACTGACCCTTTATCGGAAGCAGTATTGTATGTAATTGCCCCCCCAACAATTTTACCAAACCATTACACAATGCCAGATCGACACCGGTACCGCTTACTTTTCGGGATTTTGACACTTCCTCGTCGACAAATTTTGTAAACAAATTCTTCTGATTTTCAGGGGGGATGCCAATTCCTGTATCGCGCACTGTAAAAACAATATGCGAGCCCTTATCAATATATCCGACTTTTATGTATCCGTCGCGGGTAAATTTTATGGCATTGTCAATCAGTTTTTCAAGTATTCGGTTTATATCGTTATCCGACGACTCGATAATAAACTGCTCACTAACCAGGTTTTCGAGATAAAAATCGATGCCTTTACTTTCAGACCTGTCGCGATATTTCATATATATCTGAAAAATCAAATCGTTTAAATCAAAAGGTGCAATTTGCATTTGATAATTTCCGGTTTCAATTTTCACAATATCCATTACATCGTGTATTATCGACATAAGCATATTTGAGCTCTCTTCGATAACGCCTGCATACAATTTGACCTCGTCGGGGTTTAAGTCGGTAGTATTTAACAATTCCGAAAAGCCTACAATTCCATTTAAAGGAGTACGTAACTCGTGCCCCAGATTACTCATCATGGTATTGATTGACTGTTTGCACCGATTGCTGCTACATTCAAGATTTTCGAGTTCGGTTTTCAGATGATTTATTAAGTGCTGAGATTTATCCTGACTTGATTCATTTTTCATAGCAACAATGTTTGGTTTTATTTGGATTGAAAGTTAAAACTATTTTGTATAACCATCAAAAAAAAACCAAGTATATTATTCGACAATTAATTGCCGATCTGAAAAAAACATTAAAAAGTATGTTTTATAGCCCAAAAACCCGGGGTAGCCATAAGCTTATTTGTGGAATATAGGTTACAAGCAACAAGCT
>CAZARW010000022.1:0-39212 GCA_964487645.1 uncultured Prolixibacteraceae bacterium | reverse complement strand
ACACCAATTTCCGATTTAGGCGAATTTGGGCTCATCGACAGGTTAACAAATAAAAATAAGATAAAGAACAAATCAACTGAGCTTGCAATAGGCGACGATGCAGCTGTGTTAAATTATTCTGATTCGAAAGTTGTTGTCAGCACCGATTTACTCTGTGAGGGAATTCATTTTGATTTAACGTATTTCCCTCTAAAACACTTAGGCTACAAATCGGTAGTAGTTAATTTAAGCGATATGGCAGCAATGAATGCCATACCGCGTCAAATAACTGTTTCGATTGCCGTTTCCTCAAAATTTTCGATCGAAGCACTTGATGAACTTTATGAAGGAATTTATGCAGCATGCAATACATATGGCGTTGATTTAGTTGGCGGAGATACAACAGCTTCGCTTGCAGGTTTGATAATAAGCATTACAGCAATTGGCGAGGCTCAACACAACGAACTGGTTTACCGCAATGGTGCCAAAAAAAATGATTTAATTTGTGTTAGCGGCGATTTGGGTGGAGCATATATGGGACTTCATTTGCTTGAGCGCGAAAAATCTGTTTTTAAAGACAATCCTGATATACAACCACAACTCGAAGGGCACGATTACATATTGGGGCGGATTTTAAAACCCGAAGCCCGCACCGACATGAAAAAGATTTTTGAAGGACTGAAAGTGAAACCCACTGCCATGATGGATATTTCGGACGGTTTATCGTCGGAGGTAATGCATATTTGCAAAGACTCGGGTGTAGGCGCCAAAATATACGAAGAAAAAATCCCGATGGACGATCAAACAAAAGAGATGGCCTCGCAACTCAATATTAATCCAATTGTATCGGCATTAAACGGCGGCGAAGACTACGAGCTCTTGTTTACTATTCCACTATCCGACCACGATAAAATTCGTAATCACCCTGACATCACGGTTATTGGCCATATTGTCGACGCATCGGAAGGTATTAACCTGGTTGCCATGGGAGGCACCGAGATAGAACTTACCGCGCAGGGCTGGAATCCCTTAAAAAAAGAGCAATAATAAAGATTTATCACTCATTTTTGAAACAACAACACACATTAAAACCGCATTAATCTTGCGGTCCTTTAACAATTCCTCGTTCCGAAGAACGGATAAATTCAATGATTTCATCACGTTCTGTCGATTTTTCAAGATCGCCTTCGATTGCCTGAATTGCTTGAGTATTGTTTAAGCCTTTAAGGTAAATATATCGGAAAATATTTTGAATTTCGTTTACTTTTTCCACATCAAACCCACGCCTGCGCAGCCCTACTGAATTTACACCAACGTACGACAACGGTTCGTTTGCCACCAAAATATACGGAGGAATATCTTTACGCACCAGGCTCCCGCCGGCAATAAATGAGTGTTTCCCTATACGGCAAAACTGATGAACTGCAGTGTAAGGACTAACAATGGCAAAATCGTCGACTTCAACTTCACCGGCCAAACCGGCATAACTACCTAAAATCACATTGTTATTGATCTGACAATCGTGTGCAACATGCGAATACGACTGCAACAAACAGTTTTCTCCAACAACAGTACGCCCACGTGCAGCGGTTCCACGGTTAACTGTAACAAATTCACGAATTGTAGTGTTGTCTCCAATCTCGACAGTTGTGTCTTCGCCTTTAAATTTTAAATCCTGAGGAATTCCGGCAATAACAGCTCCGGGGAATATTTTACAGTTTTTTCCTATGCGTGCTCCGTCCATAATTACAGCATTAGGGCCAATCCATGTCCCCTCGTCGATAATTACATTTTCGCCAATTGACACAAAGGGTTCAATTTTTACATTCTCACCAATTTTGGCATTTGGGTGTACATTTGTCAGACTATTGTTCATTGTTGCTTGTTAAAGTATATAATAGATTATTTGTTTTCGACAATTTGTGCCATAAACTCACCCTCCGAAGCCAGTTGATTTCCAACAAAAACATAGCCTTTCATTGTAGCTATACCTCGTCGGATTGGAGTAAGCAACTCAACCTTAATAATTAAAGTGTCGCCCGGCACAACTTTACGCCTGAATTTTATTCCATCAATTTTCATAAAATACGTCGAATAGCTCTTCGTTGGGTCGGCTTTACTGAGTACATACAATCCTCCAACCTGAGCCATTGCCTCAATCTGAAGCACTCCCGGAAAAACAGGCTCCGAGGGAAAGTGGCCGGTAAACATAGGCTCGTTGGTCGTAATATTTTTAATCCCCACAATATGCTTTTCTTTAATTTCGATCACTTTATCGACCATTAAAAAAGGATAGCGGTGTGGCAATAATTCACGAATTTTCAAAATATCGATAACTGGCTCGGCATCGGGGTTATACAACGGCGGTGCAGTTTTCGACAGTTGCTTATTCATCTCTTTTTGCAACAATTTTGCAAACTGAACATTAGAACTGTGCCCCGGTCGGGTAGCTATAATTTTTCCCTTGAACCGTTTTCCAACCAACGATAAATCACCAATTACATCGAGGAGTTTATGACGGGCAGGTTCGTTTGTAAAATATAACTGAAGGTTGTTTAATATTCCTTTATTTCCATTTAGTTTTATATGCTCGTGATTAAACAAATCGGCAATTCTGTCGAGTTCGGTTTGGTTAATATCACGATCCATAATTACAATTGCATTGTCAAGATCGCCACCTTTTACAAGGTTGTTATTCAGTAAAAACTCGAGTTCGTGTAAAAACACAAAAGTACGACAAGGAGCAATTTCCTGCCTAAACTGATTAATTGATTCGAGGCGTGCAAACTGGTTATCGAGCACAGGCGATTTAAACGAAATCATAACATCAATGCTAAAATCATCGTCGGGCAATGCAATGAGTTCAACACCACTTTGCTCGTCTTTATATACAATTTTTTGACGTATTTCAAATACCTCTTGTACGGCTTCTTGTTCTACAATATTTTCGGGAGCAATACTATCGAAAATAATTTTTGAACTTCCATCGAGAATTGGCGCTTCGGGACCATCAATTTCAACAATCAGGTTATCAATTTGATGAGCAAAAAGG
This sequence comes from uncultured Prolixibacteraceae bacterium, assembly GCA_964487645.1. Taxonomy (GTDB): domain Bacteria; phylum Bacteroidota; class Bacteroidia; order Bacteroidales; family Prolixibacteraceae; genus Roseimarinus. Next base: position 36,181 of record CAZARW010000022.1, on the reverse strand, counting down.
GCAGCCATTGTGTGCTCAATTGTGCTAACACGTGCACCCTCTTTTTCGATTACAGTTCCACGCGAGGTGTCAACAACATTTTTTACATCGGCTTCAATAATTGGCGAATCGTTTAAATCAATACGTTTAAAAACTATGCCTGTATTTTCGGGGGCAGGTTTAAACGTCATATTTACTTCAATACCGGTATGTAAGCCTTTGCCTGATAATGAAACGTCTGTTTTTATCGTTTTTTGTTTTTGATCCATAGTTTAATCCAAGTTATATCCAAAATTTTATTTTTGTTCATCAATTTTTCGTTTCATTGCGTATAGGTCGCGGTATAATTCGGGCAGGTTTTTAAATACAGCATATACCCTACGGAATTTTGCGGCATCCATAGCCCACTCTCCCATCATCACTTTATTATCGGGGATACTGTTTGAGGCACCGGTTTTTCCACCGAGTACTACATTATCGCCAATTTTAAGATGTCCGGCAATACCGGCCTGTCCGCCAAAAACACATCCGCTGCCAATGCTGGTCGACCCGGAGACTCCAACCAACGAAGCCATTACAGTGTTCTCACCAATTTCGACATTATGAGCAATTTGTATCAAATTATCAAGTTTAACTCCTTTATGGATGTGTGTTGATCCCATTGTTGCACAATCGATGGTTGTGTTGGCTCCTATTTCAACGTTATCTTCGATAATAACATTGCCTATCTGATGAAGTTTTTTGTATGTACCGTCATCGTCGCGTGCAAAGCCAAAGCCATCGGAACCAATTACCGCTCCGGAATGGACAATACAATTTTTCCCGATTTTGGTCTCGGGATAAAGTTTTGCGCCGGCATATATCACTGTATTATCGCCTATTTCGCAAGCTCGTCCAATGTAGGTTTGCGGATGTATTTGTACATTATTTCCAATTTTCACATCACTGTCGATGTATGCAAAAGCTCCAATATAAGCATCGGATCCTATCGAAGCACTTTCGGCAATAAACGAGGGAATTTCAATGCCTTTTTTAACCGGGAGTGACTGAACATATAAATCCATTAAACTGGCCAATGCTTTGTAGGCATCGGGGACTTTAATCAATACTGCATCAATATTTTTTTCGGGAGTAAAACTTTTATTAACAAGAACTACCGATGCGCGGGTTTCGTAAATATATTTTTCGTATTTAGGGTTTGCTAAAAATGTAAGTGTGCCGGGTAAGCCATCTTCAATTTTCGACACATTTGTTATTGTAACATCTTCATTGCCTACAACTTCGCCTTGTAAGTATGCAGCAATCTGACGCGCGGTAAATTCCATACTCAATTATTTTAAACTGCGAAATAAACAAAAATATTAGATTTTATCCAATTCTTTAGGATAGCATAAAAAATGTTTCTCTACACTTTTTGATATTGCTTTCATATCAATATCCGATGCTTTATCGATACTTTTGGTTGTGTTGTCTTTTTGTAAAACCACAATATCGTTCGAGTTCATTTGATAAATATTGTTTGTTACCTTTCCCGAAAAAACAAAATAATTTACCTCTTCGGCATTCATTTTCATATGTTTTATTGCCTTTTCTTTATATCGGATAAGAATTTTTTCATTAAAAGGCTCATCGTCAATCTGAATCCGAAAAAGTTTCCGGTTGATAATTGCATCCGACAATAAAGCAAGAATACGGTCGGGATGCTTAGTCCATTGCTTAATTGAGCACAATATATCGGCATCGTCGAGCGAAATAAAATTTTTGATTAACAATGCTGCATTCGTTTTATTGTCAAAATAATTTTGATCGACAGAGTTTTCGAGAAAAAACAAAAATGCCGGAGGTGCAAACAATTCGACACCGGCCGCAGCAAGCTCTTTTGCCCGTTTAAGAATATTAATAAGCACCTGTTCGGCAGCAAGAACGGTTTTATGCAAATAAACCTGCCAGTACATAAGCCGGCGTGCAATTAAAAATTTTTCGACCGAATATATTCCTTTTTGTTCTACCACCAATTTGTCATCGCGAACATTGAGCATTTTAATTATCCGATCGGAGCCTATAGTCCCCTCAACCACACCACTAAAAAAACTATCGCGCCGCAAATAATCAAGCCTGTCGACATCGAGCTGGCCCGATACCAATTGATGCAAAAATTTTTTGTGATACTGATTCTTAAATATTTGGATTGCCATGTCGAGCCTTCCTTCAAACTCGTCATTTAATTTATGCATCAGCAACAACGAAATATCTTCGTGGCTCACACCATAAACCAACGAATGCTCAAGAGCATGCGAAAAAGGCCCATGCCCAATATCGTGTAACAAAACAGCCAACGAAACAGCCTCTGACTCTGCCTTGCTTATTTCAACCTGTTTACTTAGCAACACATCAATAGCCAGGCGTGTTAAATGCACCGCTCCCAAGGCGTGTTCAAAACGGGTATGATTTGCTCCGGGATATACCAGGCACGACAATCCGAGCTGCCGAATATGCCTTAAACGCTGAAAAACCGGATGCTCAATAATATCGAAAATTATGTCGGATTGTAAACTAATAAATCCATAAACCGGATCGTTTAATATTTTACGTTTATTTATCGTTGACATATACATTGCTTAATTTTCGGATTTGCATTGAAGTCGTTATTCGGTATTTTACATGAATTCCCTTAAATATGTAAAAGTCTCAAAAATAATCACAAACAACCGAAATCTTTCATATTTAATAAATAATCTGTCTAAAAATAAATAAACCTATAAACTAAAAAGCATTATACATTGATTTTTAATGCACTGATTTTGTCGGATTCATTATTATTTGTATTTTTGCGGCAATTCTGTAAGTAAAATTATAGGGGACATGGTGTCCCCTATTTTATTAACCTTGCATCATGATAAAAAAAGAATACATCGAAGAATTGGTAAGCCGCGAACTAAGTGATGAGTACTTTGTGGTAAGCATTACTGTAAAAAAGGACAATCGCATAGAAATTGTTATTGACGGCGACAATGGTGTATCTATTCAAAAATGCATTGATGTAAGCAGAAATATTGAAAAAAACCTTGATCGCGAGAGTGAAGATTTTGAACTGAATGTTTCGTCGTATGGAATTGGAAAACCTTTGAAACTGCACCGCCAGTATGTAAAAAATATTGGGCAAAATGTTGAAGTTTCAAAAAACGATGAAAAACCGGTTTCGGGAATCTTAACCGAAGTTGATCCTGACTTTTTTGTAATCACCTACGAATCAATCGAGCGTGAAGGCAAAAAGAAACGGAAAGTTAGCAAAACACAGAAATTTCTTTTTTCGGAAAATCCTGTGGTGAAAAATATAATATCGTTCAAATAACAAAAAACAATAAGAAAATGGACAACGTTAGTCTAATTGATACGTTTGCCGAATTTAAGGAATTAAAAAACATCGACAGAGCCACTATGATGAGTGTGCTTGAAGATGTATTTCGGAACTTGTTGCAAAAAAAGTACGAAAGTGACGAAAATTTCGACATTATCATCAATATCGACAAAGGTGACTTTGAAATATGGCATTACCGCGAAGTAGTTGCCGACAAAGACTTTACCGACCCAAATAAAGAAATTCCATTGTCGGAAGCCAAAAAGATTGACACTGATTACGAAATTGGCGAAGAGGTGAGCGACGAAGTAAAATTAATTGACTTTGGACGCAGGGCAATATTGAATTTAAGACAAAATTTGGCGGGCCGTATCCTCGAGCTTGAAAAGGACAGCTTGTACATCAAATATAAAGACAAAGTAGGAGAAATTGTTACCGGGGAGGTTTACCAAATCTGGAAAAAAGAGATTCTTATTCTCGACGATGAAGGAAATGAACTCATCCTTCCAAAAACCGAACAAATACCTACCGACTATTTCAGAAAAGGCGATAATGTTCGGGCTGTTGTTTCAAAAGTTGAATTAAAAAACAACAATCCTCTCATTATACTATCGCGTACGCAACCGGCATTTCTCGAACGTTTATTTGAACTTGAAGTGCCCGAAATTTTTGACGGGCTTATTACCATCAAAAAAATTGTACGCATACCCGGGCAAAGGGCAAAAATTGCTGTTGAATCGTACGACGAAAGAATTGACCCTGTTGGTGCTTGTGTAGGAATGAAAGGTTCTCGAATTCATGGTATCGTTCGTGAATTGCGCAACGAAAACATTGATGTAATCAATTACACAACAAACCTAAACTTGTACATTCAACGTGCATTAAATCCTGCAAAAATCAGCAGCATTAAAATTAACGAAGAAAATAAATCGGCCGAAGTATATTTAAAACCCGAAGAAGTTTCACTCGCAATTGGTAAAGGCGGATTAAACATCAAACTGGCAAGCCAGCTAACCGGCTACGAAATTGATGTATACCGCGAGTCGGAAGTTGATGACGAAGATGTAAATCTTGACGAATTTACCGATGAAATTGAAGACTGGGTAATTGATCAACTTAAGGCAATTGGCTGCGATACAGCCAAAAACGTACTCAGTATTTCACGCAGCGATCTTATAAAACGTACCGATCTTGAAGAAGAAACAATCGATAACGTTTTAAGTATTTTAAGTTCTGAATTTGAATAAAATGATTTGTTGCATGAGCAAAAAATCATTATTTAATTCTCACTTTGCTTAATTTTGAAATACATAAAGAGAAAGATAAAGAAAATAATATTCGAAAGGTATAATATGGTATCAGGTAAAGGAACAAAACGGCTCGGGAAAGTTGCCAGAGAGTTTAATGTGGGAATATCAACAATGGTTGAATTTCTTAACAAAAAAGGGCATCAGGTAGATCCGAATCCGAATGCTAAAATCGACGACGAAATCTATTCATTGCTGCAAAAAGAATACAGCAACGATATATCGTTGAAAAAAGAATCGGAAAAAATTAACCTGAGAGTGAATCGTATTCAAAAAAACGAAACTCTTACTATTGATGACATCGACGAAAGTGAACTTGAAAAAGACACAAATACCGATGAACCGGCCGAAGAAGAAGAGGTACTCAGAATTACCGACTTAAGTGCAAAAAAAGGAACGAGTAAACCTAAAGATACCGAAATAGAAAATATTAAAGCCGAAACTCCTAAGCAAAATGTAAAAATTCTCGGCAAAATCGATCTCGATAAAAAACCGGCTCCAAAAAAAGAAGAAACAGCTGCTCCCGAGGAAAAAGCTCAAAAAGCTAAAGCCGAAGAAACTAAAGAAAGCAATGTTGAAAAACCCACAAAACCCAAAACCGACGATCAAAAACAGATAAAAGACCAAGCCCCTAAAACAAAAAGTCAAAAAGAAGAGAAAACACAAAAACCTGAGACCAAAACAGAGAAAAAGAAATTTGTAGAAAAAGAAAAAGCACAAAGCCCTAAAGAAGAAAAAACCGACGATAACCAAATAAAAACCAAAATACCAAAATTCGACAACGAAGTAAAAGTTGTGGGAAAAATTGACCTGAACAATATTAATCAACTGACAAGGCCACCTAAAAAAACCAAAAAACAACGCGAAGAAGAGCGAAAAGCTCGTGCAGGAGTTAAAAAAGGTGAACAAAACCAGGCAAAACCCGAAAACAAAGAAAACACCAGCGAATCGGCCAAGCGCAGAAAACGTAAACGCATAAAAAAGGAACGGGTTGATATTGCTACAGGCAACAATCCTACTAAAGAAAACTTCGCTGCAAATAAAAAAACTCCTCCAAAAGGAAAACGTAAACGTCCGATTAAACACGAAGTTTCGGAAGAAGACGTTCAAAAACAAGTAAAAGATACCCTTGCACGACTTACCAACAAGTCGAAATCAAAAGGATCGAAATACCGACGCGAAAAACGTGCTGCTGTTAGCGAAAAACTTGCTTCGGAAACAGCACGCGAACAAGAAGATCAAAAAACATTGAAAGTAACCGAATTTGTATCGGTTAACGAACTGGCAAACATGATGGATGTAAACGTTACACAAATCATCTCGTCGTGTATGAGCCTTGGGCTTTTTGTTTCGATAAACCAACGCCTCGATGCCGAAACACTCGCTCTTGTTGCCGAAGAATTTGGCTACAAAGTAGAATTTACCAGCGCCGAAGTAATGGACGCTATCGATAACGAAACCGACAAAGAAGAAGACCTTTTACCGCGGCCTCCTATTGTTACTGTAATGGGACACGTTGACCACGGTAAAACTCTGCTGCTCGACTATATACGAAATGCAAATGTTGTTGCCGGCGAAGCAGGTGGAATTACACAGCACATTGGAGCATACAATGTTGAACTCGAAGACGGAAAAAAAATTACGTTCCTCGATACCCCGGGACACGAAGCATTTACCGCTATGCGTGCCCGCGGTGCTCAAGTAACCGACATTGCAATTATTATTATTGCAGCCGACGATAATGTAATGCCACAAACCGTTGAAGCCATAAATCACGCTTCAGCTGCAGGTGTTCCTATTGTATTTGCAATTAATAAAATCGATAAACCTACCGCAAACCCCGAAGCCATTAAAGATAAACTGGCACAAATGAATTATTTGGTTGAAGAATGGGGTGGTAAATACCAATCGCAGGATGTTTCTTCAAAAAGCGGACAGGGAATCCCCGAACTGCTCGAGAAAGTATTGCTCGAAGCCGAAATGCTCGAATTAAAAGCGAATCCAAACCGAAGAGCAATTGGGTCAATTATCGAATCATCGCTCGACAAAGGCCGTGGTTACGTTGCAACTGTTTTGGTTGAAACCGGCACTCTGCGCGAAGGCGATATTATTTTGGCCGGACAGTATATGGGGCACGTAAAGGCAATGTTTAACGAACGAAACAAACGCATTAAAGAAGCATACCCGGCCGAACCGGCTCTTGTACTCGGACTAAACGGTGCTCCGCAAGCCGGCGATAAATTTAATGTAATGGAAACCGAACGCGAAGCCCGACAAATTGCCAACAAACGCGAACAACTCCAACGCGAACAAGGTATGCGTACTCAAAAACATATTACTCTCGACGAAATTGGACGACGTATCGCTATCGGAAACTTCCAGGAACTCAACGTAATTGTTAAAGGTGATGTTGATGGTTCTATTGAAGCTTTGGCCGATTCATTAATTAAATTATCGACTCCCGAAATTCAGGTTAATGTTAAGCACAAAGCCGTTGGACAAATATCTGAATCAGATGTTATGCTTGCTTCGGCCTCCGATGCAATTATTATCGGATTCCAGGTTCGACCTTCGCTTGCAGCTCGTAAACTTGCCGAACAAGAAGAAATAGACATTCGCTTATACTCAATTATTTACGATGCAATTGAAGAAATAAAAGCCGCAATGGAAGGAATGCTTTCGCCCGAAATTAAAGAAGAAATTGTGGGTACTGCCGAAATCCTCGAAGTTTACAAAATTACTAAAGTAGGTACCGTTGCCGGTTGTATTGTTCGCGACGGCAAAATTACCCGCAACAACAAATGCCGCGTAATTCGCGATGGTATCGTAATTTATACCGGCGAACTCGGATCGCTTAAACGTTTTAAAGACGATGCTAAAGAAGTAAAAAGCGGATACGAATGCGGAATGAACGTTGCAAACTATAACGATATCAAAGTTGGAGACTTTATCGAATCGTTTACAACTGTTGAGGTGGCTAAAAAATTATAAACAATCAACAATATAGCTTAAAGCACTATTGCACTTACATACAGCAATAGTGCTTTTTTTAGCTCAAAAAAAAAGCCAGTTGCATAAGGATTTAAAAAACTGAAGGATGTATACAAGCAATAAAAATTATTTAAGTGCCAAAAATATTCTGCTAATTTTTAGTGCATGCTTAGCATGTATTGTTATTGCTCCCGGGGCTAACAGCTGGCTTGTAGTTTCCGATGATTATACAAATCAATGGTATGTAAACTTTATTGGCGAATCGTTATTTGTTGCATTGGCGTTCTCTTTTAAGTACCTGATAGATAAAAAGTTTAAAACCGCGCTTTATTTATCTGCTCTGGCAATATGCAACCTCGCACTTTGTGTTTTTCTGATTCACACAAAAATTGTTCATCCGTCAATAATTCCTTTTTTCCATCCAATAACTTTATCGTTAACATGCATTTTTGCTTTTGAAAAAAAATATTCATACGCGGTAGCCGGATACATTATTGGCTATTTTTTCTCATTTATGCCTTTGGCTGTTTCTCTTTTTCCAATTCTTGTTTATCAACTTTTAATGAGTTCATTATCTGCTCCGTTAAAAGAATCAAAAAAAATATCACGCTTTTTAAGCCGATTAAGTATTTATTCAACAGTTGGTTTTGGTATTCATGCTGTATACATTTCACTCACAAACAATTCTTTACTGTTTCCCGGTGTCAGTTTCTCAAAATTGCATGAAATCATTATGAGCACACTAAGTGTGATTGCAACATATACAGTTCTTGCAATTTATTTAAAAAAATATTACAAAGAATTTGGAAACAAAATGCTGAATATTTTATCATACATTCCGCCATTGTGGATTGTACCACTTTTTTCAATCTTAATCAATCAACAAAAAAAATTAAACCTTCAATAACGAAACAAAATCCAACTTAACGAAAATCAGAAAAAAATGTAAAAAAAATGCAATATTATTAAGTTGGCTGCATTATATAGAATATTCATCCATTTGTGTTAACAAAAAATCATGTACCTTCGTAATTACACTTAGTCCTCAAAAAAAAAATAAAGGCAGTAAACATGATACCGGCAGGTGATTATCAACAGAACAAAATACAAAAAGATGAATATTAATATACAAAAAATAAGATCCGATTTCCCCTTGCTGCAAAAACAAATCAACAACAAGCCATACACATACTTCGATAACGCAGCTACAACATACCGCCCCCTACAAGTATTGCATGCCGAAGAAAAAACATACCGCGAATTTAACGGCAACCCGCACCGGGCCTCACACTACATGAGCAATCAAACAACCGTAGCCATCGAACAGGTACGCGACTTGATACAGCAATTTATTCACGCACCTGCCCGCGAAGAAATTATTTTTACCCGTGGAGCTACCGAAAGCATTAACCTGGTTGCCTATTCATTTGCCGAAGCATTTATTGCCCCTGACGATGAAATTATTATTTCGGAAATGGAGCACCATGCCAACATTGTTCCCTGGCAACTTATTTGCGAACGAAAAAAAGCAAAACTTAAAATATTGCCTTTTGACGATACCGGAAAACTGCAAGTTTACAAGCTGGACAACATGATTACCGAAAAAACAAAAATTATTGCACTTACACTTATTTCGAATGTAATGGGCGTAGTAAACCCGGTTAAAAAAGTTATTGATATAGCACACAAACACAACATCCCGGTATTGATTGATGCTGCACAGGCAATACAGCATATGGCAATCGACGTACAAAAATTGGATTGCGACTTTTTAGTTTTTTCGGGACACAAAATGTATGGCCCTACCGGTGTGGGATGCTTATACGGAAAAAGCAAATGGCTCGAAAAAATGCCTCCGTTTTTAGGTGGAGGCGAAATGATTGAATCTGTAAAATTTGATAAAACTACATTTAACGATCTTCCCTATAAATTTGAAGCCGGCACCCCCAACTTTACCCAAATAATTGGCCTTGGTGCTGCCATTGATTATATTCAGAATATTGGATTAAAAAATATTGAAGAGTACGAAAAACACCTGATAGAATATGCTTACAGCAAAATGCAAGATATTGAAGGAATTCGGTTTTTTGGACAAACCGATAAACAATCGGGGGTGATATCATTTCTTGTAAAAAACATTCATCCATACGATATGGGTATGTTTCTCGACAAAATGGGATTTGCAGTACGAACCGGACATCACTGTGCCGAACCGGTAATGGATCATTTCAAAATACCCGGAACAATCAGAGCATCGTTTGCATTATACAACACAACAAACGAAATCGATTCGTTTATCGAAGCTGTAAAAAAAACAACTGTATTGCTCTCGTAATTTTTCCCAACAAAACAAATGCTACGTTGTTATATATACATCAAAAATTAAAACATACCTCACTCATTATATCACAAACGACTCAAAATGACTATTGAACAAATACAACAAGAAATAATTGAAGAGTTTTCGGCTTTTGACGATTGGATGGACAAATACGCATACCTTATTGAAATGGGCAACGAATTGCCGAGTTTATCCGAAAACTTAAAAACCGATCAAACCATTATTAAAGGCTGCCAATCGCAAGTTTGGATAAATGCCGATATAAAAAACGGGAAACTACAATTTAGCGGCGATAGCGATGCGTTAATCGTTAAAGGCCTTGTAGCACTTGTTTTACGCGTAGTAAACAATCAAAAACCCGACGATGTAATGAATATCGATTTCCATTTTATCGACTCAATCGGTCTGAAAGAGCATCTGTCGCCTACACGATCAAACGGTCTGCTGGCTATGATTAAACAAATTAAACTTTACGCTGTTGCTTACAATAAAATTATAAACCAATAATATGGCAAACGACGCACGCATTGAACGAATAAAAACAAATTTACACGAAGTTTACGACCCAGAAATTCCCGTAAATGTTTACGATTTAGGGCTCATTTACAGTATCGATATTGATGAAAAAAACAAAGCAAATATTGTAATGACACTTACTGCCCCGGGATGCCCCGTAGCCGATATGATTGTTCAGCAAGTATACGATAAAGCCCTTGAAGTAGATGGTGTTGACGATGTTTTTGTTGAACTCACATTTGAACCTCCATGGGATAAATCGATGATGAGCGAAGAAGCAAGGCTCGAGCTGGGTTTCTTTTAATTAGAACATACATAAAATCTGATAATACAAAGTGCAGCGTGCTTTTAGCATGTTGCACTTTTTTATTCTCGTCTAAAAATGTAAAAAAACCATGCGTTTTTTATAAATTTGAATGTTTTATGTTTATCGCATACATAAAAATACAAATACAATAATTTGCAATAAATACCTGTAACTATGAAAAAAATTCTGATAAGCATTATTGCCATTGCTTGTGCAATACAGTTAAAAGCCGAAGTAACATTGCCCAATATACTGGGATCAAATATGGTAATTCAACGAAACACCGGCACAACCATTTGGGGTAATGCCGATGCTAACGAAGCGGTTGAAGTAAGCTTTCGCGGACAAACCAAACAAACACAAGCCGATGATGAAGGGCATTGGAAAACAACAATTCAAACCGGAGAAGCCGGAGGGCCTTTCGAAATAATGATTAAAGCAAACAACACAATTACTCTCGAGAACATCCTTGTAGGCGATGTGTGGGTATGTTCGGGACAATCGAACATGGAATGGCCACTTGCCCAAACAAACCAGGCCGATGCCGAAATTGCAAACGCCAATTATCCGAACATCAGGCTGTTTAAAGTTGAAAACAACGCAAGCCCCGAGCCGGCTTTTGATACAGCTCCCGCACAATGGAGGGTGTGTTCGCCACAAACTGTTGCGCCCTTTTCGGCTGTTGGATACTATTTCGGAAAAAATATTCATCTCGAAACCAACGTCCCCATTGGATTAATTAGCTCAAACTGGGGCGGCACAATTATCGAAACATGGATCAGTGACGAGACGATACAAAACGATGAATTTATGGCCGAATGGGTCGAAGGTCTCAAAACAATTGACTATGACGCCTTGGTGAAAAAACAAAAAAAGATATTCGAAACATACAAAGCAAAACTCGAAGAGGTTCAAAAACCCGATTTTACACATCAATACTTAGCTAACGAATATAACGATTCGGAATGGTTTGAATTTTCGCAACCCCAATTGTGGGAATCGCAAGCCAATTTCGAAAAATTTGATGGAATTGTATGGTACCGTAAAAGTATCGACATACCACAATCGTTTGACACACAAAACGCAAGCATTTCACTGGCACGTATCGACGATACCGACATTGCCTGGATAAATGGTAAGCGTGTAGGCGAAACCTTTAACATGTACAACAAAATTCGTCAATATTCAATTAACCAGGGCGTATTAAAACCCGGGAAAAACCAAATTGTATTACGCGTTGAAGACTACGGCGGAGGCGGAGGTTTCCATGGCAGTGCATCCGATATGTATTTATTTGATGGAAATACTACGATTCCGCTCTCGGGCAACTGGAAAATTATGAAAGACGAAACCGCAACTCCTCCTAATCCACTCAGCCCAAACGCTACAGGCATTATGCCCAACCAATTTCCTACTCTGCTCTTTAACGGAATGATTCACCCACTACTCCAATTTGCAGTAAAAGGTGCAATTTGGTACCAGGGCGAATCGAATGCCGATAACCTTGAAGAAGCTTTGCGCTACGAACAACAAATGCGTTTAATGATTGAAGACTGGCGCAAACACTGGAATAATCCCGACTTATCGTTTTACATGGTGCAACTGGCAAATTACAAAGATGAAGCCCCCAGTGGACAAAACGATTTGTGGCCTTTGGTGCGCCAGGCACAAGCACACGTTGCCAACGACACTGGTGTCGAAATGGCTTGCATAATTGATATTGGCGAAGCAAACGATATACATCCACGAAATAAAAAAGATGTTGGATACAGGCTTGCCCTTAATGCTCTGCACCTCGACTACGGAAAAGATCGGGTATATAACGGCCCGCGATACGAATCAATTATGACAAACGGCGCAAGTGCAATAATCCATTTTGATACCATGGGTTCAGACTTAACCGCTAAAAGCAATCAGGATAAAATAACAGGTTTTGCTGCAGCAGGCCCCGATAAAGTTTTTTATCCTGCCGAAGCTAAAATTATAGGCCCAAAAACAATTGAGGTGATTAGCAATTCTGTTAAAAACATTAAGGCAATACGTTATCTGTGGGCCGACAATCCGGGCGAAGTTACTCTTTACAACTCGCACAAACTGCCTGCCGAACCATTCAGAACCGATAACTGGGAGTATTAAACCTGAAAATGCAGTACAACAACAGTTCAGTTCGCCGTCAGGATCGCCTGCTCGATATCGAAACAGCAAAAATGCTGCTCAAAAATGCCGAATACGGAATTCTGTCGATGCAATCGTTAAACGACGGGCCATACGGTATTCCGGTAAATTTTGTTTGGGATAACAAAAAATCAATATATATACATTGTGCTCCCCAGGGGCGAAAACTCATGTTTTTAAACCAATGCAATAAAGTATCGTTTTGCATAGTCGGAAACACCAATGTCATTTCAAATCAATTTACAACCGAGTATCAAAGCATCATTATTGAGGGCACAGCAAATATTCATCTCGATAAAAACAAGCGAACAAAAGCACTCGAACTTATTGTTGAAAAATACTCGCCTAACGACAAAGAAGTTGGAATGAAATATATCCAAAAATCGTTTCACCGAACTCAAATTATCAGAATCGATATTGAAAAATGGAGCGGAAAATCAAAAAGTATTATTGGCAAATAATTGCACAGCATAAGCATACAAAACATTAAGTAAGCACTAAAAAGCTTTTCATTTAACAAAAAAGCACCTCTTTATAAACTAAAAAGAGGTGCTTGTTTTTTTTATACTCGCTATAATTGTATCTGATTTTTGACAAAGAATGTACACTTGTGTTAAATACCATACATCCGGTTCAATTTGTCAAAAAATATTTTGCTAATTTATGACTGACATTCAAAAGCTCAATTAAAATTTTACACTCATGAACAAACTTCAGTCTATAATTATTCTCCTGTTCTTTGCATTTGCTTCGGCTAATGCACAGCAAAATATTTTTCACTACAACACTCTGGGATATTTGCCAAACAGCCCCAAACAAGCAAGCATTTCGAAAGAATTTGAAACCTTTGAAATTCTTGACGCAAAAAGTGGCAAAAGTGTATACAACGGTAAGGCCGATGGCCCCTATTCTCAATCAGGTTTTGATATAAATGTTTGGATTGCCGATTTTTCGGAACTTGACAAAAGCGGAACATATATACTAAAACTCAATAGTGGCGAAAAATCGCCTGAATTTAATATCGCTTCCGACGTATACAATTTTGCTTTCGAAACAAGTATGCGTGCATTTTATTTATGGCGCTGCGGAACAGCTGTCGAAGGTGAATTTAACGGCAACACATATACCCACAAAGCATGTCACCTTAACGATGGCTATCTCGATTATATTGGACAAACCGGAGAACAAAAAGACGGAACCGGTGGTTGGCACGATGCCGGCGATCATGGAAAATATATTGTTAATGCAAGCATTACTGTGGGATTGTTGTTTTATGCATGGGAACATTTTAACGAAAATATTCAGAAAATCGACCTGAATTTACCCGAAACAGCTCCTGAATACCCCGAGTTTTTAAAAGAATTAAAGTGGGAAACCGACTGGATTTTAAAAATGGCCTACCCCGATGGTTCAGGAAAAGTTTCGCATAAGCTTACTCGGACAAATTTTTCGGGTTTTATTATGCCCGACGATGACCACGAAAAGCGTTATTACACACAATGGAGTTCGGCTGCAACTGCCGGATATGTTGGAATGCTGGCACAAGCTGCACGCTTTTTTAAACCTTATGATAAGGAATATGCTCAAAAATGTCTCGATGCAGCAACAATAAGCTACACCTTTTTAAGCCAAAACCCCGAACACAAACCCTTCGAAAGAGGCGATTTTCATACAGGTGGATACCAATCGAACGATACCGACGACCGTATATGGGCTGCTGCCGAAATGTGGGAAACCACCGGCAACGAAAAATACCTGGCCGATTTTGAAACAAAAATTCAAGAACAACAAAGCATGGTTGACGAAAACTGGGATTGGGGAAATATAAAAAACATGGGAGTTTTTACCTACCTGATGTCAAAACGCGAAGGCAAAAATCCCGAACTTTTTAACTCTCTCAAACAAAAAACCATCGAAACAGCCAACCAGATTGCCAACAAAGCTCAGAGCGATATTTTTAACCGCCCATTGGGTAACAAACACTACTGGGGAAGCAACGGTACAGTTGCTCGCCAGGTACTCAATCTGCAAATTGCAAACAAACTTGAGCCAAACAAACAATACCAACAAACGGCCCTTGATGCTATTCATTACTTATTTGGCCGAAATTACTATGCCCGTTCGCAGGTTACCGGCTTGGGATACATGCCTCCAATGAACCCTCACGATCGCCGATCGGGTGCCGACAATATTGTTGAACCCTGGCCGGGATATATTGTTGGCGGAGGAACAAAAGCAACAAATTGGGAAGATATTGAAGCGAGCTATAGCACAAACGAAGTAGCAATTAACTGGCAAGCTGCTTTAGTTTACGCCCTGGCCGGTTTTATTAACAAGTAGAAATTTCAATGCAATAAAATACAATTTATTGATGATATAATGACAGACAACAAACACATTGTACAATAAAACAAACAACTATGAAACATCAAAAAAACTGCGTACTTGTAATTGTTTTCACAATACTTTGGGCAACAGCCTTTGGCCAGTTACAAAAAATGGGAACCCTTAACGAACCTGTTGATATTAGCAGCGATTTCAGAAGTTTTGCAAATACATATTATTTAGCAAACCAACTCAATGATTTCGATCCCCAAACGGCATCGGGTAAGGTTGAATATTCACGTTACGAATATGTAACACGACAAGCGTTTAATAATATGTTGGCTGCACTTTCGCCGGTAAAAGCAAACGAGTTTCCTGAGATTGAATATGCCCAATCGCCAACATTGCCAATTGATATCGACTTTGTTTCGCCACGAACCATTCGGATAAGAATGTACAGCGGAACCGATAATTCGAGCAACGACTCATCACTCATGCTTATTAACGGAATTGCTCCGTCAAATAACGATGCATGGGTTTACTCAAAAGCCGATGGTGCACATAAATACACATCAGAATTCGGAAGCATTACCATATATCAAAATCCATGGCGTATTGAATTACACGATGCAAACGGCAAACTGCTTACTGCAAGCAATCATTTTTCAGATAATATTGACAAAACGTACACTCCATTAATGCCATTTGGATATGTACGCAGAGCAAGCGACTATTCGCGCAGTTTTCATGCAGCCTTTGAATTATCGCCCGATGAAAAAATATTTGGTTTAGGCGAATCGTACACAAACTTTAACAAGCGAGGCACAAGTGTTGTTGTGCATACCGACGATGCAAACGGCATACAAAACGAATCGATGTATAAGCCCATACCCTTTTATATGAGCAGTAACGGATACGGAGTTTTTATGCACACATCAACGCCTGTAACATGCGACTTTGGCAAATATTTTAGCGGAACACAACGCCTTATGATTGGCGACGAAACACTCGATCTGTTCTTTTTTATTGGCGAACCAAAAGAGATACTTGACGAATACACCGACCTTACCGGAAAAGCATCCATGCCTCCGCTTTGGTCGTTTGGTTTTTGGATGAGCCGTATAACCTATTTTTCAGAAGAAGATGGACGAAGTGTAGCCCAAAAAATTCGCGAAAATAAAGTGCCCTGCGATGTAATCCATTTCGATACAGGATGGTTCGAAACCGATTGGCGATGCGATTATCAATTTTCAGAATCGAGGTTCGATAATCCAAAAAAAATGATTAGTGATCTAAAGTCCGACGGCTTCGAAACCTGCTTGTGGCAATTGCCGTATTTTGTGCCAAACAATTCATTATTCCCCGAAATAATCGAAAAAGAACTGTATGTTAAAAACCCTAAAGGAAATATTCCATACGAAGATGCTGTTCTCGATTTTTCAAATCCCCAAACAATCACATGGTATCAGGATAAAATTGCAGGATTACTTAAGCTGGGCGTTGGAGCAATTAAAGTTGATTTTGGCGAAGCAGCTCCTGTAAATGGACTTTATGCATCGGGGCGTACCGGTTTTTACGAACACAACTTGTATCCTCTCCGATACAACAAAGCCGTATCGGACATAACCAAAGAAATAACAGGCGATCGCATTATTTGGGCACGAAGCACATGGGCGGGCAGCCAGCGATATCCACTACACTGGGGTGGCGACCCGGCAAATACCAACAGTGCAATGGCAGCATCGCTACGCGGAGGCTTGTCAATTGGTTTATCGGGCTTCAGCTTTTGGAGCCACGACATTGGCGGCTTTGTACAAGCATGCCCCGAGGAACTTTATGCCCGGTGGACTCCCTTTGGAATGCTTAGCTCGCATACCCGAAGCCATGGTGCTCCACCAACCGAACCCTGGGAATACAGCAGCAGTTTTTTGAAACTTTTCCGCGATGCAACAAACATGCGATACATGCTTATGCCATACATTTATGCTCAAGCAAAACATGCCTCCGAAAACGGATTACCAATGATGCGCGCACTTTTTGTTGAGTATCCTAACGATCCCGGTGCATGGCTTATCGATAACCAATATCTTTTTGGAACAGATATATTGGTTGCACCATTATTCGAGAGTGTTAACCAACGTGATGTGTATTTACCCGGAAACAGTGAATGGATCGATTATCAAACCGGGAAAACATATTCGCCCGGATGGCATACAATCGAAAAAGGCAAACTCCCTGTTGTTATGCTTATAAAATCAGGCGCTGTTTTACCGCACATTAAACTGGCTCAGTCGACCAAGTTTATGGACTGGTCAGAAATTGATCTTAAAGTGTATGGCGATGGAAATGCACAGGGTTTTGTGTGTTTGCCCGAAAACAACGAGTTAAAAGTAATTCAAATCAAAAATTACTCTTTAAAAGAAAATCCGTTCGAAGGCAAAACAAAATTCAATATCATAAAATAACCAAGCAAATATGAACCTGCATCAAACAGTCATACTTGCTTAATCAAATACCAACTACATATATTTTTTTTAAAACAATTAATCTGTGTTTTAATTATTCAAAAGAGGGTTATTCAGTTAATCCTCTTTTGCTGTTTTTTGGTCAGAATCTTTTTAAAAAATCATTAAAATTCAGTATTTTTAGTCCTCACACAATCAAAGAATAAATATGGAAAAAATACAACACCTTTTTGAAGCATCGTACTGGACAAATATTGCAAGTAAAACTGGCGAATGGTTTCTCAATATTTTTCCCGAGTTAATTGTAATCATTCTATTTCTGATTGTATCGTTATGGCTTATCAAGTTTTTTATTAAACGTATTGCAGGTTTTTTTACCCGTCGTGCAGTAAAAGACGATAGCGTTGACTCGCTCGAAGCCCAAAAAAAGATAAAAACTCTGGTTGGAATCATTTGGGGAGTAGGAAAAATCATTATCTGGACAATCGTCATTGTAATGCTTCTCCAAAAAATTGGAATCGACATAAAGCCCATACTTGCCGGAGCAGGTATTCTGGGTTTAGCTGTTGGTTTTGGTGCACAAGAGTTGGTTCGCGATTTTATATCGGGTTTTTTTATACTTCTCGAAAATCAAATCCGAACAGGTGATGTAGCCATTATTAACGGAACAGGTGGGTTGGTTGAAAAAATTGAACTTCGAACCACTACACTACGCGATTTTTCGGGTGTAGTACACGTTTTCCAAAACGGAAAAATCAATACCATTTCGAACATGACTAAAGAATGGTCGGCTATGGTACTCGATATGCGTGTAGCATATAAAGAAGACCCCGATAAAGTAATTCAAATAATGACTGACGTAGGAGTTGAAATGGAAAAAGACGAAGTATTTGGCCCAAAAATTATTGAACCAATTGAAGTTGTTGGTGTTGATAACTTTGGCGACAGCGCTGTTGTAATAAGAGCGCGCTTAAAGACAAAACCTATTGAACAATGGAACGTTGGACGCGAATATAGGAAAAGACTGAAAAAAGCATTTGACAAACAAGGCATCGAAATTCCATTCCCACACACAACTATATATTGGGGAGAAGAAATAAAACCCCTTAGAATGCAAAGCGAAAAATAAATCAAAATATTATCTGAAAACATACACAAAACAAAAAAATAACTATTTTAGGCAAAAGCATATAAATTAAAAATACGCAACAATGGAAAAAAATAATTTGGGGGGAATGTATACCCGGGTATTCAGAGAATTCTGGGATCAAAAACTTTTTAGCGATTATCAGGGCGAAGATTTTACATACAACGATGTTGCCCAATCAATAAATACCTTAAAAATTATATTTGAAAAAGCTGGTTTGAAACCCGGCGAAAAAATTGCTATTTACGGCCGAAACTCATCAAACTGGGCAAAAGTATTTTTGGCATCGCTTGCCTATGGTGCAATTGCAGTACCAATACTGCCCGATTTTATTGCCGATAATGTATACCATATTATTGAACACTCTGAATCGCGCTTCCTCTTTGCCGCAAAAAATTTGTACAATAACCTCGACCCTTCAAAACTTAAAGGAATTGAAGGCTGTATTGCTATTGACGATTTTTCGATTCTCGATTGTAAAAGCGAAAAACTCAAAAGCCTATCGGACGAAGGACTTGAGATTATGAAATCAAGCCATGTTACAAAAGATGAATTTTCGTTTGTTGAGCGCGACGACGACGAACTGCAGATACTCTCATACACATCGGGATCGTCGGGGTTCTCAAAAGGGGTTATGATTCCGGTTCGAAGCATCTATTCAAATATTCTATATGCGCAAGATCACATGCCTCTCAATTCAGGCGATAAAATTGTTTCGCTTTTACCTATGGCTCATGTGTTTGGACTTGCTTTTGAATTCTTATTCCCAATTACTATGGGATGCCATACAACCTTTTTAACCAAAGCCCCGACTCCAAAATTACTGCTCGATGCTTTTGCCGAGATTAAGCCGCATTTGATATTCTTTGTGCCTCTAATTATCGAGAAAATTTATAAAAAGAAACTATTACCAATTATCAACAAACCGCTTATTAAAATAATGCTGGCACTACCCGGAATAAAAAACCTGATTCACAAAAAAATCCGTACAAGTTTATACGAAAGTTTTGGAGGCCGGTTTGTCGAAGTAGTAATTGGCGGTGCCGCATTAAGTGCCGATGTTGAAAAATTGCTCAAAAAAATTCAATTTCCTTTTACCGTAGGATACGGAATGACAGAGTGCGGACCATTGATTAGTTATGCTGCCTGGAATGTTACACGCTCACACTCGTCGGGGAAACTGGTTGACCGAATGGAAGTGCGTATTGAAAGTGACGATCCATACAAAACTGTTGGCGAAATTCAAGTACGAGGCACAAATGTAATGCTGGGATATTATAAAAACGACGAAGCAAACCGCAACACATTTACCGACGACGGATGGTTAAAAACCGGAGATCTTGGTGTTATTGATAAAGACAACTTTATATACATTAAAGGCCGATCGAAAAATATGTTGCTTGGACCAAGCGGACAAAATATCTACCCCGAAGAGCTTGAAGCCCGTTTAAACAATATGCCTTATGTTCAGGAATGTGTAATTGTTCAACGAAACGCGAAACTCACTGCACTGATATATCCCGATAAAGAAGCTCTAAAAGCCGAATCGATTGTTGATGAAGGAATACAAGTACTTATGGAAATTAACCGTAAGGAATTTAACCAACAAGTAGCAGCCTACGAGCAATTATCGAAAATTGAAATTGTTGATGAAGAGTTTATTAAAACTCCAAAACAAAACATTAAGCGGTATTTGTATAAGTAAAATTACACTTGTCATCTTTTTTATTCCTTCTGAATTGCAAGGAGTATTCTGATTAAAGTGTTTCAAAAATATTCAATTTTGCATCGGGAAAGATTACTACTTTCCCGATGTTTTTTTTATTTACCAAACAATAAAAACACCCTTGCACCCTGAGATGAGTATTTTGTTCAAAAAACCTCAATTTTAAGGATTTTATACCTTTTTACATTATTTTTGCCTTACACAACAAAACAATGAAATACATACTCACATACATACTGTTCATTTTGTTTGCTTTTAACCTACAAGCACAAATAACTCAAAATCGTAACGATGCGCAACTCGCTAACCAATACTACCGCGATAACGAATTTGAGAAAGCCCGCGATCTGTACCTTAAACTATACGAAAGCACAAATTTGAACCACTATTTCGAATACTACATTAACACACTGGTTAATTTAAAAGAATACGACCTGGCAATAAAAGAACTTAAAAAAGAATTACGACACAGTAACAACACCAATATGAAAATATCTCTTGGCTATGTGTATAAAGAAAAAGGTGACATAAAAAGCTCCGAAGAAACCTTTAACGATATCATCAACAATCTGCAACCAAACAAAGGAACAATTATCAGCATTGGAAATTCTTTTTTTAACCGACGCGAGTTTGAATATGCACAAAAAACGTATTTGCGCGGCCGCCAAATAATTGACGATGAAAAATTCAGAAACAATTTGGCCATGGTATATGCATACATGCGCGATTACTCAAGCATGATGAAAGAATATCTTGAACTTGTAAAAGAAGACGAAGACGAGGTACCTCGAATCCAATCGCGTATAAACTCGCTCCTGCGTTTCGATTTTGATAACAGCTTACGCAACACATTTAAACAAGAACTGATAAAAGCAATCCAAAAAAACCCCGAAATTATTGCCTACAACCGAATGTTGATCTGGATGTTTGTTAACGAAAAAAACTATCAACAAGCGCTAATTAATGCCATTGCTCTCGATCGAAGAACCCAAACCGAAGAAGAAAATATTCTGAGTTTTGTAAAAGGAGCTGCACAAAACAACCTTTTTGAGATTGCACTTGAAGGGCTTAATTACTTAAGCCATCGAAAACCCGAACCAAAAAACAGCATACAAATTGCACAACATTTGGTTCTTGTAAAATATCAGCAATTTATAAATACCCCTACACATGAGCGCATTCGCACAAACGAACTGGTTCAATTGTTTAATAATTTATTGCAACAACAAGGATATACCCGCCAAACAGTAAATATTATTCAGAAATATGCCCATCTACAATCATTTTATCTGAGAAATCCTCAAAAAGCACAAGAAATACTCGAACAAGCTTTAAACATTAACGGGTTAAGCAATTCGGAACGTACAATTTTACAAATCGAGATGGCCGACACATATGTTTATAACAATAGCTTATGGGAAGCAACACTTATGTACTCGCGAATTATTGAAAACAATACAGGCAATACTTTTGCCGATGAAGTAAAATTACGCAAAGCACAACTATCATTTTACATTGGTGATATCGAATGGGCTAAAATTCAGTGCGATGCACTTAAAGCAAGTACCTCAAAACTTATTGCCAACGATGCCATGGAGCTCTCGTTACTTATTGCTCAACATTACGAACTCGATACAATTGCCGAACCCCTGCAAATGTTTGCCCGTGCCGATTTGAAACTCTTTCAGAATAAAGACTCTCTGGCTATTGCTACTTTCGATTCGGTAATTACTACTTTCCCAACCCACACGTTGCATTCGATGGTACTTATACGTAAAGCACAAATAAACGAGAAAAACCACCAATTTGAAAAAGCAGCTCAACTTTACACCGAAATTATTACAAATCACACATATTCTTTTGATGCCGACATGGCCTTATATCGACTGGGCATACTTCACGAAGAAAAATTAAACAATACGGATAAAGCACAGGAATTGTATCAAAAAATAATGATCGATTATCCGGGCAGCATTTATACTACCGATGCACGAAACCGATTCAGAACGTTGCGCGGTGACTTTAATCCACAAGAAACAGTTACACCATACGAAACCGAATTACAAATTGTTCGACCCGACTAATTCATATGCATAGCAATCAAACTAAAGCAACAGTTTATGCGCTTATTACTGTTTTGTTTTGGGCAACTGTTGCCAGCGCATTCAAAATTGGACTCAGAGAATTAACACCGGCTAAACTTTTGTTTATTGCTTCGTTTACATCAACATGTATTTTCCTGGTATCGCTCACTTTTAGCAAAAAAATTGCATTCGTTCGTACACTTAAACCGTCAAATTTATTGCGCGCTGCCGGTATGGGATTTCTTAATCCATTTTTATACTACCTTATTCTTTTTAATGCATACAACCGCTTGCCTGCTCAGGTAGCCCAACCCATTAATATGATATGGCCAATTATTCTGGTTTTACTTGCAGCTCCGCTTTTGAAACAAAAATTACGGTTTAAAAGCATTAGTGCCCTGCTTATAAGCTTTGCCGGAGTATTTATTATTTCAACCCAAAACAGCTTTTTTTCGATCGAAAAAACATATATCCCCGGCATTATACTCGCTGCCGGAAGTGCATTTATATGGGCTCTGTACTGGATTTTAAATCTAAGAAACACCCTAAACAACACCCTGCAACTCTTTCTGAATTTTTTGTTCGGAACAATTTATCTTGCCTTGTATTTAATTATTAATAAGCAATTTACATTTAAACTCGACCAAAGCTTACTGGCTGCTGTATACGTTGGCTTTTTCGAAACCGGTTTATCGTTTATTTTTTGGTTTAAAGCCTTGAAATATACCAGCAATACCGCAAAAATTGCCAACCTCATTTATATTGCTCCCTTTTTATCGCTCATTTTTATTAATGCAATACTGAAAGAACAAATATACTTAAGTACAATAGTTGGAATATTATTTATAATTTCGGGAATTATATATCAGCAAACAGATAACAAAAACCAAAGTGAAAAGCCAAAAACCAAATAGAACGAAATCAATTGCAACAAGTATACTTTTACTCGCTGTGTTGTTTTTTCCATCGTGCTCGTGGTTTAATAATGGCGAACAACCGGAGAAGAAAAAAACCGAAAACGAACACATTATCGAAATATTTAACGAATGGTACTTATGGTACGACCAATTACCCGATATTGATCCAGAAGACTACGAGAGCATATACGATATGGTTGATGCCCTCAAAGCAGATATTGACCGCTGGAGTTTTGCAGGCTCGTTATCGCAGTTAACTGCTTTGTATGAGCAGGGCGACTATCAAGGCCTGGGTGCCGGTTTTATTATCGACTACGATAATAAAATTAAAATAACCCATGTATACAGCCAATCGCCATTAGGGCGCTATGGTGTTGAACGTGGATGGATTGTTGAAAGTGTTAACGGATACACAATTGATGAACTTGATCAAATAAACAAAGCATTGTCATCGGAGCAAGAAATAAATTTTGTTTTTACCGATTTTCAAAGCCAAAATCATAATCTTACTGTCAAAAAAGAATCCTTTCACTTAAATACAGTAATGCACCAGTCAATTATAACCGAAAACAATGCAACAATTGGCTATCTGGTTTTCGATAGTTTTCTCGACACATCAGCCAAGGAACTGGAAACAGCATTTACCCAATTTAAAAACGAAAACATTAACGACCTCATTATCGATTTACGATATAACGGAGGGGGTGTAAACAACATTGCACTTATGATGATTGCAATGATTGGAGGTTCAAAAGTAGCAGGACAAGTAATTACAACAACTTTACACAACGATAAAAAAGAGCTCTACAACTCAAGTGAAACTGCCCAATACGATGGAATTACACTCGAGTTAGACAGAGTATATTTTATTACAACTAAATCAACCGCATCGGCAAGCGAGCTGCTTATGAACAGCCTCGACCCATTTATGGAAGTTATTCAAATTGGAAGCAATACACATGGCAAACCTACCGGTATGTATCTTTTCCCGGTTGAAGAATACAACCTTGCTGTTGCTCCTGTTAGTTTTAAAAACACCAATGCCAACGGATATGGCGACTACTACAACGGACTCTATGCCGATTTTGATGCTTATGACGATTTACAATACAACTGGGGCAACACAAACGAAAATATGCTCAAAACTGCCATTTCCCATATTACTGGCAATTTGCCTGCAATAGCTGCTACAAAGAGTCAAATAACCGAAAAACAAATGTGTTTCGATTACCAAAATATTCACAGCATAATTAATGCCTACTAAAATAACAAAACACAAATAAAACAGCTTGTATAATTGATGGAAAAACCCTGCACAATATTAGGAATTGACCCGGGATCGAATGTTATGGGATACGGATTATTGCATGCTAAAAACAATAAAACATCAATAATAAGTATGGGTGTTATAGCACCGGGGAAATTTAATACACACTACCAAAAATTAAAATATATATTCGACCGGGTTATGGCTATAATTGACGAGTACCAACCCGACGAAGTTGCCCTCGAAGCTCCTTTTTTTGGTAAAAATGTTCAATCAATGTTAAAACTGGGGCGATCGCAGGGCGTTGCTATGTCGGCTGCATTGTATTACAATTTACCAATTTTTGAATATGCTCCGCTTAAGGTAAAGCAAGCCATTACCGGAATGGGGCGTGCTTCAAAAGAACAAGTTGCCTACTTTTTACAAAAAATGTACGGCTTAAACGAATTGCCAAAACAAATGGATGCTACCGATGCAGTAGCTGTTGCATTTTGCCATTATTTGCAAAAAAGCAAACCCACACATACCCGCGAATTTAAAAACTGGAACGACTTTATACGTCAAAATCCCGGAAGAGTAAAAAAATAAAAAAAGCTTCGCTTAAAAAAAGCGAAGCTAATTATTTAGTATTTTGAAAAAATATCAGACGATTTACGATAAATTTTTAATTCGATTCATCGCTTCAACCACATTCTCTCTGTCGGCAAAAGCCGAAAAACGGAAGTAACCTTCGCCCGAAGGGCCAAAGCCTGAACCCGGAGTTCCAACTACATTGGCTTCGGTAAGCACTTTATCAAAAAAGTCCCACGAAGTCATATTGTTTTTGGTTTTAACCCATACGTAAGGAGCATTTACGCCACCAAAGACTTTGTAGCCGGCTTGCTCTAAATTTTCGCGCATAATACGGGCATTTTCCATATAGTAAGCAATTGTATCGCTCACTTCTTTTTTCCCTTCGTCAGTATATATTGCTGAAGCAGCTTTTTGTACCGGATACGAAACTCCGTTAAATTTAGTCGATTGACGGCGGTTCCATAGCGGTTTTACTTTATACTCTTTCCCGTTTTTATCGTATGCTATTAACTCGTCTGGGATTACTGTAAATGCACAGCGAGTACCTGTAAAACCTGCAGTTTTCGAAAAACTCCGAAACTCAATAGCACATTTTTTTGCTCCTTCAATTTCGTAAATCGAACGTGGAATTCCTTCTTCGGAAACAAAAGCCTGATATGCAGCATCGTAAAGAATAATGCATTTGTTTTTTAGGGCATAATCAACCCATTTTTTCAATTCGGCTTTTGTTGCAACAGTTCCCGTCGGATTGTTGGGATAGCACAAAAATATCAAATCAACTTTTTGTGTTGGCAATTCGGGAACAAAGTTGTTCTCTTCGGTACAAGGCATATATACTATTCCCTTGTAGTAACCTTTTGAATCAATATTGCCGGTTTTTCCACTCATTACAGTTGTATCAACATACACAGGATAAACAGGATCGCCCACGGCAATCACATTATCGTTACCAAATATTTCCTGTATATTTCCTGTATCGCATTTCGATCCATCCGAAATAAAAATATCGTCGGCCGGTATATCTATGCCATTTTGTGTATAATCGTTTTCGGCAATAGCCTCGCGCAAAAAGCCATACCCTTGCTCGGGACCATAACCTCTAAAAGTTTTTTCACTGGCCATTTCGTCAACTCCTTGATGAAATGCTTTAATAATTGCCGGCGATAAAGGCTGGGTTACATCTCCAATACCCATTTTTATTACTGAGGTGCCAGGATTTGCATCGGTAAATGCTTTCACTCTGCGCCCTATCTCCGGAAATAAATAACCTGCTTGTAATTTCAGGTAATTCTCGTTAATTAATGCCATAAAATTTTTTGTTGTTTTAAATTACTTGATTTTCAAAATAAACAAGGATTACAAAGATAAAAAAATATAGATGAATAGCTTACATTAGATTTAACAGCTATTTTACAATACAAGGTTTTTAAGATCTGTTCTAAATAATTTTCACGAAAAAATTATCTTTGCAATCATTGAGAATTATAAATGAGACAAATGAAGAATATGAGAAGTAAACAACTCCCTTTTACAAAAGAGCAAATTGAAAAAATAGTAGAAACTTATCCCACTCCGTTTCATATTTACGATGAAAAAGGCATTAAAGAATATGTTCGTTACTTTATTGATAATTTTTCGTGGAACGAAGGGTTTAAAGAGTACTATGCAATAAAAGCAGCTCCAAATCCATACCTGATGAAATTATTGCATCGCCAGGGATGTGGAATCGACTGCAGCTCAATGGCAGAGCTTGTACTCGCCGAAAAGGTTGGACTGCGTGGCGAAGAAATTATGTTTACTTCAAATGATACGCCAGCCGAAGAGTACAAAAAAGCTATTGAACTGGGTGCAATTATTAACCTCGACGACATTTCGCATATTGACTATATCGAAGAAAATGTTGGAATTCCTGATCTCGTATGTTTCAGATACAACCCCGGTGCTCTTAAAGGTGGAAATGTGATTATAGGAAACCCCGAAGACTCAAAATACGGTTTTACTCACGATCAGCTTTTTGAAGGATATAAAAAACTCAAAGAAAAGGGTGTTAAACGCTTTGGTATTCATACTATGGTAGCTTCGAACGAACTCGATGCCGAATATTTTATCGAAACTGCCGACATTATTTTCGATACAATTGTTGATATTCACAAAGAATTAGGCATAAAATTCGAATTTGCAAATCTTGGTGGAGGCATTGGCATTCCGTATAAAAGCGAGCACAATGCCGTTGATATGAAAAAAGTGAGTAAAGGCATTAAAAAAAGCTACAAAAAACACATTATAAAAAACGGCCTCGATCCTTTAAAAATTTATTTCGAATCGGGACGCGCAATTACCGGCCCTTATGGTTTTTTAGTGAGCAAAGTATTGCACCTAAAAGAAACCTACAAAAAATATGTAGGCCTCGATGCCAGTATGCATAACCTCATGCGCCCGGCATTATATAAAGCCTACCACCACATTACGGTACTTGGCAAAGAAACCAATCCACACAATACACTATACGATGTTACCGGTTCACTTTGCGAAAACAACGATAAATTTGCCATTAACCGTTTGCTCCCTCAAATTGATAAAGGTGATCTGATTGTTATTCACGATACGGGGGCACACGGACACTCAATGGGCTTTAACTACAACGGCAAACTGAGATCGGCCGAATTGTTGCTGCGCGAAAACGGAGAAATTAAACAAATACGGAGAGCCGAAACACTTGACGATTATTTTGCAACAATCGACTTTAAGGGATTAGAAAACTTTCAATGATCGATTTTCGTGACGAAATAAAAAAAACAGTCGAAGTACTGCGCAAAGGTGGATTAATTTTGTATCCAACCGATACTGTATGGGGTATTGGCTGCGATGCAACAAATTACGAAGCAGTTCAAAGAATATTTGAGATTAAGCAACGTGATATTTCAAAAAAAATGCTCATTTTACTCGAAAATCCAAATTCGCTGACAGCTTATGTCGATCAGGTTCCCGATGTTGCCTGGGATTTAATTGAATTTACCGAAAAACCAACAACCATTATTTACGACAAAGCAAAAAACCTTGCCACAAACCTTGTTGCGCCCGACGGCAGTATTGCTGTAAGAATTACCAAAGAAAACTTTACGCAACAACTCATTCAGCGTTTTCGTAAACCTTTGGTTGCAACATCGGCAAACATTAGCGGACAAGCTACCCCTGAAAATTTCGACAACATAACAGAGCATATAAAATCTCATGTCGACTACATTGTTAAATACCGCCAATCCGAAACAAATAACCCCGAAACTTCGAGCATAATCAGGCTCGGAAGTTCGGGGCTATTTTCAATTATACGAAAATAATAAAACTCTACTTTATTCTACCTCGTATAGTTTGCCTAAACTGTTACATCGCGAATAAACGTTTTTAGGATTGCCTTTATAGTAAACACTTCCTATACTTTCAATGCTTACATTAAGATCGGTTTTTACCTGCACCCTCACATCGCCTATGCTTTGCGATTCAACCGTACAATTTTCCGATAAAAGATCATATCCCATATACAAACCAACACTGTTCGAACGAACAAACTCATCGATACAATTTCCGGCCAACGTGATATTGCCCGTACCCTCAATAAAACTTTCAATATTACGTGCATCTAAATCAAGGTCAATATTTCCGGTTGAATTGCTTTTCAGAAATACATTCCCGTCAACATCGAGATAACCACTTCCGATAATATTGCCGGTACTGTGAATTGCAGCCTCAAATGTTGTTAATCCCTTAAATGTACCAATACTCATATTGCCGGTACTGTGTACTGTTAACGACTCAATTTGGGGATTCTGCACATACACGGTTAAATTCATATTTTGAAACGAAAAACGACCTCGTTTCATATCAATTTTAAGTCTTCCGTTAATTACTTCAATATTTACGTAATCCAGCAAATTTTCGTAACCACTTACCTCAACTTCCGAAATATCGCCCTGCACTATTTCAACATTGCATACCGTATGATTTTCGATTTTTGTGAATTCACCGGGAGAATAAATCCGGCTACTCATTTCGCCACTTCCAATAATAACATCGGGCGAAGTAACTACGCCGCATATACACGACTGTAAAACACTCAGTGCAATACAAGCTACAAAAGCAATAATGATTTTTTGATTTTTCATGACATATTTTTTTTGCTGATTAATTCAAATTTTTCGAAATCGGTGGCAAAACCGAAAATCAACTACAATGACATGAAAAAAAATAAAGGGTTGCCAAAAACTAATCAAAAAGACCTTGAGCAATATCAATCATAATTGATTTTGATTGTTTATCGGTCGAAATAAGGAGTTGGTTGTGATATGGAATAAGCACTTCGCCATTATCGGTAAGTACAGTAAGAACAATGTTTCCACCATAATTATTAATTCCATCGATGGTTCCGATTTCCTGGTTTTTCTGATTATACACTAAATATCCTGTTAAAGCAAAAGGATTAAATTCATCGTCTGATTGCCGGTTCTCGATAAATGAATAAACTTTGCATCCCACGTATTCGTGAGCTACTTCTTTTGAATCAATATATTTAAGTTTAACAACAGCCAATTGGTCATCGCGCAATTCAAAACTTTCAAGTTTATAAGGTACCGGCAATCCTTCGATTTCGAGAAAAAGAAAATTGTCGAAGGCATTTTTTCCTGAGAAGCCCTCATTGAAAACTAAAAACAATTCGCCCCCAACACCATTTGTTTTACGTAAAAAGCCAATTTCTACTAGTTTTGAGCTATCAAGCGATTTGAATTTATTCATAGCATTATTACTTCTTAGCAACAATTGTTAATAAACTACAACATTACAAAAAACGCAGTTCAATTTACTGTACATATTGCATAATATTTCCAGAAATTTGATACAGAGTTATTTCGGCAAGTTTTGTTGAATATTTTACCGATATAAGACGTTCTTCGGCATCGAGCAAACTTTTTTGTACTTCGCGCAATTCAATGCCCGATAAACTACCGAGTTTATATCGTTCGAGTGCAATTTCAAGATTTTCGCGGGCAACCTCAAGGTTTTCTTCTTCGAGACGCAAAAGGCGTAAATTGTTTTCGTATGCGTAATATACGGTAAGCAAATCGGCTCTAAGCTCTTGCTCAACACTGTTGTATTGTATTTCTTGATTAATAAGCTCAATGCGGGCATTTTGTTTCTCGCGCTGCCGGTTAAACCCATCAAAAATATCGACACCAAACGACAAGCCGTAGTTTATTCCGTTATTTTGCTGATTTTGAATATTCCCAACTCCATATCCCTGGTAGTTATAACTATATCCCGAATTGAAATTCAAATACGGATAAGCTCTTGATTGTATAATTTTATAATCGAGATCACTAATTTTTTGATTTTGTTTTGCTATAAGCAAACCGGTATTGTTAACCAATGTGTTTTGCAATAATTCATCAAAAATTAAAACGTCTTTAACCCTGATAAAAGTATCGGCCGGAGCAATATCGCTCCCTAAATCGGGTTTTGCCATTAAGGCATTGAGCTTTATTTGCGAGGTACGTAAATTTTCTTTTTGTCGCGAGTACTGCGAACTATCGGCATTAAGGTAAACTTTCGACTGCAGGAGCTCAACTTTGGAGGCAGCTCCCAGCAAATAACGCTCTTCATCAATCCGCACTCTTTCGCGCGATAATGATACCGCATATGCCATATTGTTGTACAAAGTTATTTGCTGCACAAAATAAAAGTATTCAGATAAAATTTCGGCAACAAAATTTTCGACAGCCATTTGAGTTTCGAGCTGGCTCCGCTCGCTTAATACCCCAAGCTTTTTATATGTATTTTGAACCTGAAACCCGCGAAAAACGGGCAAATTAAGATTAATAGCTGCGCCGCCATTTGTATTAAGTACAGCATCGGTTTGTTCGCTGGTACCGTTTGTATAATTTGTTCCTGATGAACGAACATTGCCGCCATAAGTTCCGGTAGCATCAATGCTCGGTAACATTCCGGCGTTACCCCGGGTATAATTATTTTGAACAATATCCTGTTTATTTCGCACAATTTGCAACGAAAAATTATTTTCGAGGCCTGTTTTTACACACTCACTCAAAGAGCAAACCTGCTGTGCTTTTACAATTTGTATTGATAGTACAAACATAAAAAACACGATCAAAACAAGGTATTTATTTTTCAATTTGAATATCATTTTCGGAATTTGCATTGTTGTTAATCGCATTTGATTGACTTGATATAAGTAAATATATTGCCGGCACCACATAAAGTGTCAGTATTGTCGAAATAGTCAAACCACCCACAACAGCAATACCCATTGCTACGCGGCTTTGAGCTCCCTCGCCCCACCCCATAGCAAGTGGCAACACGCCCAAAATAGTCGAAAGGCTGGTCATTAATATTGGCCTGAACCGTGCTGCTGCCGAGTATTTTATTGCTTCAAACTTATTCATTCCGGCCGCTTTACGTTGATTGGCAAATTCAACAATAAGAATTCCGTTTTTCGAAACAAGTCCGATAAGCATAATAATACCAATTTGGCTAAATATATTCATTGTAACATTAAAATACCACATAAAAAACAAAGCTCCGGTTAAAGCCAGAGGAACTGCCATCATAACAATAAACGGATCTTTAAAACTCTCGAATTGAGCCGAAAGCACAAGAAAGATAAGCACAATAGCCAATAAAAAAGCAAACATTAAACTCGACGAGCTTTCCATAAAATCGCGCGAATCGCCGGCCAAAGCTGTTCGAAACGAATCATCGAGTGTTTTTTTAGCAATTTTATCCATCTCTTCGATCCCTTCGCTTATGGTTTTACCTTGGGCCAGGCCCGACGACACTGTTGCGGCAACAAAACGATTATATCGGTACAGTTGTGGAGGAGCGGTTGATTCTTTTAATGTAACAAAATTGTCGAGTTGAACCATGTGCCCCCTGTCGTTTCGTACATATAATGATTTCAGATCGAGAGGTTTATTTCGGTCTTGGCGAGCCAGTTCCCCTAAAATCTGGTATTGTTTCCCGTTCATCACAAAATATCCAAAACGCTGTCCGCTAAGAGCCAACTGTAAAGTTTGCCCGATATTTTGAGTCGAAACCCCCAAAAGGTTTGCTTTATCACGATTAATTTCAATTTGCAATTCGGGCTTTGTAAACTTGAGGTTTACATCGGCCATCTCAAATGTAGGGTTATCGTGTACCTGAGCCATAAAACCGGGCAAAATTTCTCTGAGCTTTTCAATGTTTGGAGCTTGCAACACATACTGAACAGGCAATCCTGCCCGTCGTCCCCCAAAAGTTGATTGCTGAATAACATTGGCGCGTGCCTGTGTTTTTTTTCGGAGTTCGTCCGATAATTGCGCTGCAATTGCCTGCTGTGAGCGATTTCGTTCCGAGGGATCGACAAGTACTACCCGAACAAAAGCCCAACTGCCCCAAATCATTGACGTTATTTTATCGTATTCGGGGATTGTTTTTTCAGCAATATCTGTAATCTCTTCAATATAGCTCAAATTGTAATCGTAAGTAGCCCCCTCTTGTGCCGTAAGTGAAATATTCATTTGCGAACGGTCTTCGAGAGGAGCCATTTCGGCCGGAATAATATTCCACAACACAAATATTAATACACCCGCCAATGCAAGAATAAGAAGCGAGAGGTATTTTTTCTTAAGAAACGATGCCAGAGAATTTTGATAGGCTGTATTCAATGCAACAAAAAATCGTTCGGTAAAATTGTATGCTTTACTACGCTTATGACGGGTTTTAAGAAACTTTGACGACAACATCGGAGTTAACGTTAAGGCTACAAACGACGAAATAGCCACAGCTCCGGCTATTACAACACTAAATTCACGGAAGAGACGACCGGTCATTCCCTCAAGAAAAACAATGGGAATAAATACAGCAATAAGAGTAATGGTTGTTGATATAATTGCAAAGAAAATTTCGTTTGCTCCTTTTATACCCGCATCGAGAGGTGACATGCCCTGCTCAATTTTCACATATATATTTTCCATCATCACAATGGCATCATCAACCACCAGGCCAATAGACAGAACTATAGCAAGCAAGGTAAGCACGTTAATCGAAAAGCCTGCAATATACATAATAAAAAACGCACCAATAAGCGAAACCGGGATTACCAGAATAGGAATAACTGTTGTTCGCCAGTCGCGCAAAAACACAAAAATGATAACTACTACAAGAAAAAATGCAAGAAAAATTGTATTCTTCACTTCGGTAATTGATGATCGAATATATTGAGTATTATCGAAACCAATTTCATAAGTTACATCATCGGGTAAATCTCTTTCGATAAAACGCAGCCTTTCGTATACCTCATCGGCAATTTCGATATGGTTTGCACCGGGTTGTGGAATAATAGCAGTCGCAATCATAGGTATACCGTTCATTTTTGCAATACCCCGCAGGTCTTCGGGGCCAAGCTCGGCACGTCCAATATCGCGCACTCTCACAATTTGATCTCCGGTTTGTTTCAGTATCAAATCATTAAACTCTTCGGGGGTTGTCATCAAGCCCAAAGATCTAATTGTAAGCTCAATTGTATTTCCCTCGATACTGCCTGCAGGGAGCTCAACATTTTCGCGCATAAGAGCATTTCGCACATCGAGTGGAGTAAGCTGATAACCGGCCAATTTTGCCGGATCGAGCCAAATGCGCATAGCATAGCGTTTTTCGCCCCAAATAACCACACTACTCACTCCCGAAATTGTTTGAAGCTGTTCTTTAAATGTAAGGTCGGCAATTTCGGATATTTCGAGCAAAGAGCGTTGCGGACTCTTCACGGCAATCATAATAATTGGGCTTGCATCGGCATCGGCTTTCGAAACTGTTGGCGGGTCACAGTCGCGCGGTAAAAAACGCTGAGCCTGCGATACTTTGTCGCGCACATCGTTAGCTGCAGTTTCCATATTAACCGAAAGCTCAAACTCAACAGAGATACTGCTGCGCCCCTGACTACTTCGGCTTGTAAGGGTTCGAATACCTGGAATTCCGTTAATCGATTGCTCAAGAGGTTCTGTAATTTGTGTTTCAATTACATCGGAGTTTGCTCCGGGGTACGATGTGCTTACCGAGATAATGGGAGGATCGACACTGGGAAATTCACGAACCCCGAGAAAAGTCATTCCTATAGCTCCAAACAAAAGGATAACCAACGAAAAAACAGTTGATAATACCGGCCGTTTTATTGCGATTGATGATAAACTCATAATATTAATTTACTAGATGTTGGTTTGTAACCAGAGTGTCGAGCTGTACCGAAATTCCTTGTCTTAACTGCAAAATTGCTGTAGTAAGCAATGTATCGCCGGCATAAAGCCCACTACGTATTTGCACATGCGATTCGGTTCGTAAACCAAGTTCAACTTTTCGTTCTTCGGCTTTCCCATTTTTGTATACAAATACTTTTTCACCCTCCATTTCGGGAATAATTGCATGCGTAGGCACCGAAATGGTGTTTTCGATTTGCAATAACCTTGCTCGTATACTTGCAAACCTCCCAGGCTTAAGCTCCTCATTATAATTTGGATATAAAGCCCTAACGGTCAGTGTACGTGTATTAACATCAATCATTGGATCAATAGCATACACTTCGGCATCAAATGTTTTATGAATTCCGTCGATTACAAATTTTATAGGAAAACCCGGAGCAACTTCTGCTGCATAACGTTCGGGTACCGAAAACTCAATCTTTAAAGGTTGATTCTTTACAAGCCGTACAATTTTAGTTTGTGTAGATGCTATTGCGCCTTCGCTAACCATTCGTAAACCAACAATCCCGTCAAAAGGTGCTCGCAATTCAGTTTCGGCAATACGTGCTTCTATCAGTTTTATATCGGCTTCAATCGACTGAAGCTCTGTTGCAACCTGATCGTAACTCTCTCGACTTATGGCATCGCGATCAAGCAACTGACGCTGGCGGAACTCACGTTCCTGGGTAAGTTTAAGCTGTGCTTCCAATTTTAGAAGTTGTGCCTGCAGTGGCTTATCATTTATTTTTGCCAGCAATTCACCCTTTTTAACCCGAGTACCCTCATCAAAGAATATTGCAACAATTTTGCCCGATGTTTCAAACGATAAATCGACCTCTTCGTCGGGTATTAACGAGCCTGTACTGTATATCAGTTCATCCATATTTCCCGGCACAAGCACATATCCGCTGGCAAACAAAGCTTGCCCTCCACCACGATTGGCACCTCTTAATTGTGCGCCCGATTTACCTTCAGAGTCTGATATCAACAGATGTTTAAACTTAGGATAAAATATTATTCCTAAAAGTACGAGTATCAGTACGACATTGATTGAAATTCTGAAAACTGTTTTATTTTTCGACGTCATCTGTATTATTTTTTGAATACAACCTTTAAACCATAAAATTGTTTAGTCAATACTATTCGACTATAACCTGTATAAAAAGTAAAAAAACCACGATCTGTTTTTTTATACTTGCCACTCAATTTTTATAATAACATTGAAATATTTGACAAAACTACTTCATATATAGCAAAGAAAAAGAGCTTTTATAAAAATTAACTATGCAATAACCGACTTTTGTACCATATTTAAAACCTAAAGAGCAAATAAACTTCACAAAGAATTTTAAAAATGGGATATGCGGAATATTTGCAAACAAAAAAAGAGTTTGTAATTGCTTACAAACTCCTCATGTTGTCCCA
>CAZARW010000021.1:0-40439 GCA_964487645.1 uncultured Prolixibacteraceae bacterium | reverse complement strand
GGTTTTTAAGCAGTGCAGCCGGTTTTTTAGGGAGAATAAACATTGCCTCGGTTTCCGATTTTACATCGCTTCGTTTATACCGAACAAGTTTATGAGCATCCGATGCAACAAATGTTGCTTCTTCGGGGGTAAGCTCAATTAAAATACCATTCATTACCGGGCGCAATTCGTCATCGGCAGTGGCAAAAAGTGTTTTGTTTATTCCATTGAGTAACACATCGTGTCCCATTTGCACTTCGATAGCACTTTCGGGGTCGATAACCGGTTTTTCGGGAAACTCTTCACCATCTTGCCCCATAATGCTGAATTTTCCGTTTTCCGAAAAAATATCAACAGTAAATGTTTCATTGTTAATCTGAAACGTAAGAGGCTGCTCCGGAAATTCCTTAAGGGTATCAATTAACAGTTTTGCTGTTATGGCAATTTCTCCTATACCATCGGTATTTTCAAGTTCAATCCAGGTTATTAGTGTTGTTTCTAAGTCGGAAGCAGTAATGGTAAGTTTGTTTTCTTCGAGATTGAAAAGAAAATTATCGAGTATTGGTAAAGTACTTTTTGTGCTTATTACTCTGCTTATAGCAGTGAGGTGGTTTAATAATTCAGTACTTGATACTACAAACTTCATAGTGTATATTTTTTTTAGGTCGTTTAAAAATACAATTTTTTTATTTGCTATCTAAATGATTTATAAAACATTTCATTGTTATGTGTTTGATTGTATAATAATGATATGTTTCGATTTTTTAAAATCAAACCAAATATACACGAAATTACTCTACTTTTTATGAAGCCAAAGTATTAAAGTTTATTTTTTTTTGAAAAAAAGGAATTAATCCTTTTAACACGGCATCGTATTTAAACAATCCCCGAAAAACCCATAAAGGCCATAGCAAGTATTCCGGCAGTTATGAGTGCAATTGGAATTCCTTTAAGTCCTTTTGGTACATTTTGTAAGTCGATATGTTCGCGTAAACCAGCAAAAATAATTAATGCAAGGCCAAAACCTATTGCATTAGCTATTGAAAACACAACGCCTTCGAGTAGAGAATAATCGTTTTGAATGACTAGTATTGAAACACCTAAAATTGCACAGTTTGTAGTAATAAGTGGCAAAAACACGCCCAGTGCCTGGTATAGCGATGGGCTTACTTTTTTTAATACAATTTCGACCAGTTGTACTAAAGCTGCTATTACCAGAATAAACGAAATGGTTTGTAAGTAAGCAATTCCGGCCGGGTTAAGAATATAATGCTGGATAAGGTATGTAACAATACTTGCTAAAACCATTACAAAAGTTACAGCTCCTGTCATACCTACGGCTGTTTCAATTTTTTTTGATACCCCCAAAAACGGGCAAACTCCTAAAAATTGATTGAGTACAATGTTGTTGACTAAAATTGCCGATATGATGATGATAATGTATTGCATTGTTATTTATTTTATGATGATTTGCACTGATTAAAGGCGTTTATGCGTTTGCTTTATTTATTTTATTAATAATTGCAATAATGTATCCAAGAACAATAAAAGCACCGGGAGCCAAAATAAAAATGAGCATTCCGCTGCCTTGTGTAAAGGTAGTTTCGGGATGAATAATGCGAGCAATACCTTCGGCAATTTTCCATCCAAACACCGATCCGTTGCCAAGAATTTCGCGTATTGCCCCCAAAATTGTAAGGGCAAAGGCAAAACCAAGGCCAATGCCTAATCCGTCAATTGCCGATGAAAGGACATTGTTTTTTGATGCAAAAGCTTCGGCCCTGCCAAGTACAATACAGTTAACTACAATAAGTGGAATAAAAAGCCCCAGGCTTTCGTAAAGCGATGGTAAATATGCCTGCATGAGCATTTGAACAACAGTAACAAATGTAGCAATAACTACAATAAAGGCAGGTATTCTGACCTTATCGGGGATTAAATTCTTTATTGACGAGATAACCAAATTCGACATAATCAGTACAAAAGTTGTGGCAAGTCCCATACCCATACCGTTTATTGCTGTTCCTGTAGTACCCAGGGTAGGACACATACCCAAAAGCAATACAAACACAGGATTTTCTTTAATAAATCCTTTCGAAAAGTTTTTCCACTGGTTCATATCGTTGTTTTTTTCAAATTGCTCAAATACTATTCATTAACACTGGTCGCTCCCGAGTTTGTATCGGTATTACACACAACCGAGCCGGCTCTGTTTATTGCATCTAAAAAAGCTCTTGAGGTAATGGTTGCTGCAGTAATGGCATCAACCGAACCTCCGTCTTTTGTTGTTTTTAAGCCTTCGTCGGGTATTGACAGGCCAACAACGCATTGCGATTTTTGAATTGTATCGCCAAACCATTGATCCATTTTCGATCCTAGTCCGGGTGTTTCGGCATGTTTTAGTACCTTAAATCCGGTAATGGTTTGGTGGCAGTCAATTCCGGCCATTACTTCAATGTAGCCACTAAAACCGCTGTATGTGTAGGTTTTTATTGCAGTGGCTATATTTTGGCCATCTTTCCAGGCTTTAAAAATTTCCAGGCTGTCCTTTCCATCTATCGGGAGTATTTTGTATGGTGCCGATAAGCTGTCGAATGTTGGAAGTACTGCCGATATTGCCATTGTCTGTTTTTCTTGTTCGGCTTGTTTTATTGGTGTGCTTGTTACATTATACACTAAACCAAGAGCTGCCGATGCTATAAAAGTAACTCCTACTAGCGATATGAGCATGTTTTTGAATGATGATTGTAATTTAGCCATATTACTATTCTCCAAATCGTTTAGGTTTCATGTAGTTGTTAATGAGTGGTGTAAAAGCGTTCATTATCAATATTGCAAAGGATATTCCCTCGGGATATGCTCCCCAGTTGCGTATACATATTGTAATAATTCCTATACCCACAGCGTATAGTATTTGTCCGGATTTTGACATAGGTGATGTGGCATAGTCGGTAGCCATAAATATGGCGCCCAGCATTGCACCACCTGTGAGTAAATGAAATACAGGATCGGCAAATTGATCGGGGTTAATAAACCATAATATGCCCGAAAAAGCAAACATGGTACCCAGAATTGTAATTGGTATATGCCAAGAAATAATTTTTCGTATGAGTAAATAAATCAATCCAACAATAAGCAGTGCTGCCGATATTTCGCCAAGCGATCCGCTGAAATTTCCCAGCAACATGTCGCTGTACGATGGCAACCCTGACATAATATCGGGGATTGTTTTGCCCGATTTAACGCCCTCTTTAATTAATGCAAGTGGAGTAGCTTCGGTAAGGGCATCAACCGAAGTGAGCTTGCTTACATTGGGCCAGTTTGTCATTTGAACAGGAAAGGATATAAGTAAAAAAACCCGCCCGACCAATGCAGGGTTGAATGGGTTTTGGCCTAAACCACCAAACGACATTTTACCGATTCCAATTGCTACAATGGCTCCAATAACTACAATCCAAAGAGGAATAGAAGCCGGTAGGTTCATTGCTAACAGAATACCTGTAACTATTGCCGATCCGTCGGTTATGCTTGTTGGTTTTTTTAAAAACAATTTTTGTATGAGCCATTCGATAATAACACATGCTGCTACCGATGTTAGGGTAATGGTTACCGCAGGTATTCCAAAAACAACAAACGACCACACCAGAGCAGGTAATAGAGCAAAAACTACACTCAGCATGATTTTTTTTGTAGAGTCGCTCCGATATACATGTGGTGATGGTGATATGATAAATTTGTTATCCATTTTTTATCTGGTTTTTCTCTTGGTTTTTTGTTTTTATGTTTTTATGTTTTCTTATTTGCGATTACGGATTATGCCTCCAACAGTATTTTTCCCGTACCGAATATAATCAAGTAAAGGCCTGTTTGCCGGGCAGGTAAAACTGCACGAACCACATTCGATACAATTCATAATTTTTTCGTCTTCAGCTTTATCCCACAACTGCTTTTCGGAAACCGACATAAGTAGAAAGGGTTCGAGCCCCATGGGACATGCTTCAACGCAGCGAGCGCATCTGATGCAATTTTGACTGTTTTTTCGGTGTGCTGTTTTTTTGTCGATAAGCAGTATGCCCGATGTGCCCTTAGTTACAGGTGCATCAATATTTGCTACGGCTTTACCCATCATTGGTCCGCCGCTGATAATTTTTGCTGTATTTTCGGGTATTCCTCCGGCAGCTTCAATTACATGTTTGATTGGTGTGCCTATTCTGACTAAAAAATTTGAAGGATTGGCAAGATTTTTACCTGTTACAGTAACCACACGTTCAATCAGAGGTTTGTTTTTCATTACAGCCTCGTATATTGCATAAGCAGTTGCAACATTATTAACTACAGCCCCAACACTAACGGGTAATGCTCCTGATGGGACTTCGCGGCCGGTTATCGCTTTTATCAAATGTTTTTCGCTTCCCTGGGGGTATTTTACTTTAAGAGGGCAAATACTGATATTGCTGTATTTTTTTGCAATTTTTTTCAAATGTGCAATGGCGTCGGGTTTATTGTTTTCGATACCTACAACTACCTTGTTTATTCTTAAAGCAATACTTAAAAGGTTGATTCCTATCATCAGTTCCTCGCCTTTTTCGAGCATAATCCGATGGTCGGAAGTAAGGTACGGTTCGCACTCAACTCCGTTAATGATTAATAATTCGGGGACTAATCCTGAAGGGGGAGAAAGCTTAACGTGGGTTGGAAAAGTAGCTCCTCCCATTCCAACAATTCCTGCTTTATTAATTCGTTTAATAATTTGTGCTGCATCGATCGATATTTCGCGCACTAAAGTGTTTGATGTGTCGATATTCTCCGCCCATTGATCGTCGTCAACGGCAATATGAATAGCTTCTTTCCTGTATCCGTTTACATCAACAATCGAATCGATTTTAATAATTTTACCACTTACCGATGAGTGGATGTTTGCCGAAACAAATCCAGCGCTTGATGCAATAAGCTGGCCGGTTTTAACAATATCACCTTTGCTTACAATTGCTTTTGCGGGAGCTCCAATATGCTGGGCTACAGGTATTGTTACAATTTTTGGAACCGAAATACTTTCGATAGCTTTTGCAGCAGTAAGCTTATTTTGGGGTGGATGAACTCCGCCTTTTTTAAATGTTTTCAGCATTTTTTACTTTTTATTATTCACAGTATATCGTGTGTTGATTATACTTCAACAGGTTTTTTTTCACTTTCTTCGGTTTTTATTTTTCGGGGAGGAAAGTTTTCTTCGATAATTGCATTTGTAGGGCATACCGATACACACTTGCGGCAAAGCTTACATTTATCAGAATCGATAAATGCCAGATTATTGCTGATAACAATTGCATCGTAATTACACACTTGTTCACATTTTCCACATCCAATACATGCCACAGTGCATGCTTTGCGTGCAATTCCTCCTTTTTCTTCGTTGCGGCAAGCAACATAAATTTTACGGTATTTTGGCATTTGTTTTCGCAATTCAAAAAGATCTTTTGGGCAAGCTTTTACGCATGCACCACATCCTACGCAGTTTTCGTCGGTAACAACCGGCAAACCGGTTTCGGCATCCATATGCAATGCATCAAAATTGCAGGCATCAACACAGTCGCCCATGCCAAGGCATCCGTACTGACAATCGGTATCGCCGCCGTAATTCATTGCTGCAATAGCGCATGTGTCGGCTCCCTCGTAATTTCGTGTTTGAGGCCTGAATTCACATGTGCCGTTACATCGGAGTACAGCAATTCGGGGAGCTTGTTTTTCGGCTTCGAGCCCCATAATTTTGGCAACTTTTTCCATTACTTCGTTGCCACCCACCGGACAAAATTTGTTTTCGATGGAGTTGTCGCGAACAATCGCATCGGCAAAAGCCCGGCATCCTGCATAGCCACATCCACCGCAGTTTGCGGCAGGTAATGCATCTTCAACCTGGTCGATGCGAGGATCTTCGTGTACATGAAACTTTTGTGCGGCTAGATATAGTATTATGGCTGCTATTGCGCCAATTGAGCTAATAGTGATTATTGTATAGATAAGTGTTGCACTCATGTGAATTTATTTGAGTGGTAGTACCACGTATGAAAATTTCTTTTTGATTCGTTCTTTAAAAAAATACAATATTAAAAAATATATTGCGGTCGAAGCAAGTGATATTAGTCCGATTGTTGCTTCGTTATTTGTTATTGATGATGTAATGAGCATTGTGAAAAGCAATACCAAAAATGGCAGAACATAACCTAAAAACATTGCATTCATTCCTTGTTTTGTTTTAAGTTTTACCAATACTTTTTGACCAACTCTATATTGTGATGTATTGCATTGTATTTGTATTTCTTTTTCAGCCTGATCGGACATTGTACACGCTTTTTTCAGCTGACAGCTAACACAACCTGCCTGTACTATTATACTAACAATGATGTTGTTGTTCGAAACCGACTTTATTATCCCTGTGTGTGTGATTTCGTTTTTTGAATCCATATGGATTTTGATTTTATTAAGTTACAAAACTATTGCTTATTTTATAAGTTAATAATGATAAATGATTTTTTTTTGAAATTTTAAATCCTTTACAAATTAATAAAAATACTCTTATAATAATTTATTAATGAGTTTTCACTCTGAATGAATATTATAGCAATTCATATTGTGCAAACGATTGTATTTTTATGCTTATTTTGAATATTTAATTGTTTTGTTCTAAAACGCGGATTTAAAGGAAAAAGGGTTTAATGAAATCTTTTATTTTTATTTACCTTTTCGTATTCGTTTGCGTTTGGGTTCATAAATTGATTCAACACCTCGATTTACAAATCGTACATCTTCGATTGAGTAAAATGCGTTTGGGTTATAGTTCCGAATAATGTTTACCACTTTTGATACATCCGATCGGTTAATAATGCTGTACATAATGCTTACTTTGCTGTTTGCTCCTGTTGCTTCGTGGTGAGTAATTCCATATCCGGCCGATTTTAATTTGGCAATAAGATCCTTAGCTGCTTTTGCTGTAATAATCTGGATACGTACAACTCCCATTGCAACTTTTTCTTCGATAATAAGGCCGATATAGTTTCCGGTTGCAAATCCGGCTGCATATGCAATTATGTTTACCCAGTTGTCGAGGTTTTGCATTATTTCGCCAATAGCTACAATCCAAATAAACACTTCGACAAAGCCCAAAAGCGGAGCCGCCAGTTTTTTTCCTCTCGATACCATTACAATACGTATTGTTCCAATAGTAACGTCAATAATTCGGGCAACAAATATTAAGAGAGGTAGAAAAACGTAATTGAAAGTGTCGAATGTTTCCATAACTGTTTGTTGTTGAGTTTGTTTATATAAAAAAAGTGTGTTATAATTTGTTTGGTAAAAAAACAAAAAAAAGTCCGGCTTTCTGAAAAACCGAACTTCTTTTTACTAAAATTATGAGTTATTACCCTAAAACAACCGTAATTTGGTGATTTTTACCATCGTTATATAAAGGTAAGGTGTTTGAATTAAGCTCTTTGCCATCGGCAGTAATTTTTGCTATACCGGTATTTACTTTGTTCGGATTTTGTACCTGAATTACATATGTAGCATTTCTGAATTTCCGCGTAACTTCAAATCCATCCCATTCTTTAGGGATACATGGATCAATTTTAAGTCCGTCGTATTGAGGTTGAATTCCCAGAATATATTGGCTAATAGTATAAAAGTTCCATGCAGCAGTACCTGTGAGCCACGAGTTTTTAGCTTCGCCGGGTTTAAATGCATCTTTACCTGCAATCATTTGTGCATACACGTAAGGTTCGGTGCGGTGCAATTCGCTGATGTCTTCGAGATACGAAGGACATATTTTACGGAAATACTCCCATGCCTGATCTCCACGTCCAATAACCGTTTCGCCAATAATTATCCATGGATTGTTGTGGCAAAATATTCCGGCATTTTCTTTATACCCTTGGGGGTAGCTCGATATTTCGCCATATTCGATATAGTATTTTGTGAATGGAGGATTGTTCAGAACAATTCCATGTTCACAATCGAGGCGTTCTTTTACCGAGTCGAGGGCTTTTTTGCAGAGGCCTTCTTCTTTGCCAATTCCGGCCATTGTGCACCATCCGTTCGATTCGATAAATATTTTTCCTTCTTCGTTTTCTTTGCTTCCAATTTTTTTACCAAAGTAATCGTATGCACGAATAAACCATTCACCGTCCCATCCGTGTTGTTTAACCGATTCTTTCATTTGGTCAACATGCTTTTGAGCCCGTATT
Organism: uncultured Prolixibacteraceae bacterium; assembly: GCA_964487645.1. Lineage (GTDB taxonomy): Bacteria > Bacteroidota > Bacteroidia > Bacteroidales > Prolixibacteraceae > Roseimarinus. The sequence continues at coordinate 32,226 of CAZARW010000021.1, read as the reverse complement.
GCTTCGTCTTTTTTTCCGAGTTTATTACAAAGCTCAACATAATCCTGTCCGTATACAACAAATAATCCGGCAATCATTAGCGATTCGGCTTTTGAACCGTGAGTTTTGTTTTCGGTAGTTTGGAAACTTTCGTTCGGATCGTTTGAAAAACAGTTCAGGTTGAGGCAGTCATTCCAGTCGGCACGGCCAATAAGGGGCAGTTTGTGTGGCCCAAGGTTATTAACCACGTGGTCGAACGAAACAGTAAGGTGATCGAATAACGATCGTGCAACGCTCATGTCGTTGTCGAAAGGAACCATTTCGTCGAGGATGCTAAAGTCACCTGTTTCTTTAATGTAGCTTATTGTTCCCAGAATGAGCCACATTGGGTCGTCGTTAAATCCACCCCCAATGTCGTTGTTTCCTCGTTTGGTAAGAGGTTGGTATTGGTGATAACAACCACCGTCGGGGAATTGAGTCGATGCAATATCGATGATTCTTTCGCGGGCACGTTCCGGAATTTGATGAACAAAACCAACAAGATCCTGGTTTGAATCGCGGAAGCCCATACCCCGGCCAATTCCACTTTCGAAATACGAAGCTGAGCGCGAAAAGTTAAATGTAATCATACATTGGTATTGATTCCAGATATTAACCATACGATCGAGTTTGTTTTCGCTGGTTTTAACCGAATATACACTGAGTAGATTGTCCCAGTATTGGCGCAATTTTGCGAGTGCAGCATCAACTTTTTCAACAGTATCGAACTGAGCAATGGTTTTTTTTGCTTTTGTTTTGTTGATAATATTTTTCGATTCCCATTTTTCGTCCTGTTCGTTTTCGACATATCCCAGAACAAAAACAAAGTCTTTCGACTCACCGGGGTTTAACTCAACTTCGATATAATGCGAAGCAATAGGCGACCATCCGTGGGCTTCGCTCATATTTGGTTTACCGGCAAGCACTGTTTGTGGTTCGTGAAAACCGTTATACAATCCAAAAAAGCTTTCGCGATCGGTGTCGTATCCGTTTATTGGTGTGTTTACCGAGTAGTAAGCATAATGGTTACGGCGCTCTTTGTATTCGGTTTTATGGTATAATACCGATCCATCGATTTCGACCTCACCGGTTGAAAAATTTCGTTGAAAATTTTCCATATCGGTTGCAGCATTCCAAAGTGCCCATTCGATAAACGAAAAGAGTTTTATTTTTTTAGGTTTATCCGAATTGTTTGTAAGTGTCACTTTTTGAACTTCGGCCCATGTTTCGAGTGGAACAAAAAAAAGTGTTTTAACGTTTATTCCGTTTTTTTCACCTTCAATTGAGGTATAGTTCATTCCATGTCGACATTCGTATTTGTCGAGTGGAGTTTTCATTGGTTTCCATCCCGGCGACCAAACATTTTCACCGTCGTTAATATAAAAATATCTTCCACCGGCATCGGTAGGTACATTGTTATATCTGTAACGGGTTATACGGCGGAACTTAGCATCTTTATAAAAACTATAGCCACCGGCAGTGTTTGATATTAGCGAGAAAAAATCTTCGTTTCCCAGGTAATTTATCCAGGGATAGGGAGTTTCGGGATTTGTGATTACATACTCCCTTTTTGCATCGTCGAAATGTCCAAACTTCATAATTTTATTATTTCAATGTTTTTTATTCTGATTGACTGATCTCTTTATCACGTCGCTTATTGAGTTCAATGGTAATTTCGTCCATTTTATGTTGGGTTAATGGATAGAAATACATAAGTACTGCTCCCATAAAGGCAATTATTGCAGGAATCCAACTCATAAGCCATACAATACCCGGAACAGCTCCCTGAATAGCCAGTGAGTTTTGCCCGTCGTAACTAAAAGCTGTTAGTACCATACCAATTATTGCACCGGCAACGCCTCCCCCGAATTTAGTTGAGAACGAACCGGCCGAATAAATCAGCCCGGTAGCCCGACGGTTATTAACAAATTCAGAATAGTCGGCAGCGTCACCAAGCATTGCAAAAAACAGAGTGGGGAATATAGCTGCAGCAAACTCCGATACTATACCTATTGCAAAAATGGGGATAGTGTCGTTTGGTCCACAAAAAATGAAGAGGGCGTTAATTGCTCCCGAAAAAATAAGAGCAAAAATAAAGAGTTTGCGTTTTCCCCAGCGTTTACCTAATGGAGCTGTTATCATTGCTCCACCAATTGAAGCAATCATTAATGCAACCATATATGATGCTGCAAGTAGTTGGTTGTGTAGGTAGTGGGTAAAATATATAACAACTATGCCTTGTTTTATCGAATTGTAAACCTGAAAGAGCAATCCAATCAATAGTAAGATTATCCATGGCTTGTTACGAATCAAATCTTTTAAATCTTTTCGGAGGTTACTTTGTTGTGTTTTGAGTGGTTTTATTCGTTCGCGGGTAGTTAAAAAAGTAATAAGTAAGCAGAGTGCAAGTACTACCGAAAGTACATAAATTGCGTTGCTATATCCCCGGCTTTGGTCAATAATCCGAATATCGTTTGATTCGAGATTTTCTTCTCCTTCGACAAAAAATGTATAGTTTTGGTTTGCTTCCATCGAGAAGCTTTTTCCTTGTGTTGGTACATTTGTAGTGTCGGCCATTTGGGCATCGGCCCATACAAATGTTGCTATTCCGTTTTCGGTTTTTATGTTTACGTTTTCGACATTTTTATCGGTTGATACACTTACCTGGTAGCGGTCGTTATTTATTTTAGCAATGTCGATATCTGGATTGATATTGCCAAAGTATGCAACCAAAAACAACAGAGCTCCCTGAACAATCATGCCACCGGTAAAGGCGCCTACCATACGGTATGATCCAAGGCTTGTTCGTTCTTTATCGTCGCCCGACATTACTGCCATGAGTGCACCATAGGGGATATTGTTGGCTGTATAAACCAGCGTAAAAATTATATAGGTAGTGTAGGCATAAATGATTTTGCCTGTGGGGCTTAAATCGGGGGCTGTGAATAATAACGAGAGAATTACGCCCAAAGGAATTGCTGTCCACAATATCCACGGACGGAATTTGCCGTATCGTGATTTTGTACGATCACCAATTACTCCCATCAGCACATCGCTTATACCATCGCTAAAGCGTGCAACAAGCATTAATAATCCTACTGCTGCTGGTGTTATGCCAAAAACATCGGTGTAAAAAATAAACAGAAAAGTTGAAACTCCTCTCCATGCAATGTTGGCAGCTCCATCGCCCAATGCATATCCAATTTTTTCGGTAATTTTTAATTTGTGATTTTTCAGATCCATCAATGTAGGTTTATTAGTGTGTAGTAAGCTTGTTAGATTAAAAAGTTGTAACGATCGGTTTTGGTTTTTTCATAAACCTCGCGGCTGAAAATAAAAAGTTGTGCCGGTTTATGTTTAACACCTTTTTGTTTTTCGTCGAGAGGGATAATGTATTTTAGTTGTAATACTTTTTTCCGAAAATTGCGTCGGTCGAGTTTGGTTCCTATCACTACCTCGTAGAGTTTTTGGAGTTGCGAGATTGTAAATTTTTCGGGTAATAGTTCATATCCAATAGGTTCGGAGCGAATTTTTGCCCTGAGTTTTTCAAGTGCTTTGTCGAGTATTTCTTTGTGGTCGAAACCCAATTCAGGTAAATTGTCGATTGGGAACCATTTAACGTTTCGTTCTTTAAGCGAGAGGGTTACTGTGGTGTTGTCGATTAACGAAAAATATCCAACTGTAACAATCCTATCGCTAAATCCTTCGCTTTGGTGTTTCAGCCACAGTTGATCTTTGTATGTATTTAACCGGTTTACATCGCCAAATGTGTTAAATTGTTCAAGGAAAATATTATCGAGCCCCGACATTTTTTTCAAAATACGGGCTGCTGCTGTGTCAATATTTTCTTCTTCGTATATGTGATATCCGGTAAGTGTCCAGTCGTCAATAAGTACTTCGTTTGTTTTCTCGTCAATGAGTTTGCGTTCAACTAACAGTACGTTTAATTGATTAAAATCGAACCCGAAGATTACACAGTCTACCGATATATTCGGAATTATTCGTGGCATTTGATTTTTTTTAATGCGTATATTTTACACATTGCAAATATAGAAAAAAACTCGAATTGGCAATTGTTTAATTTTTTAATATTTGTGCAAGTATAAAAATATTCGTTTGGAGTTTTTTATGTACTCATTGTTTATGCCTTATTTCGGTTGATTTTTTATGCATTTGTTTTTTTTGCTATGCTATTTTATTTTGAATATTTTTTTAATTTTTACAGAATACTCAAATTGCAACAAAAAAGAATACATATATTTAAATTTTTTGAATGGTTAAAATCAACAATACTATAAAATATTGCTATGCATGCTCGAATAAAAGAGGTTGATTTGTCCGAAATTCATAAAGCCTTGTATGTATTGAATCATATTCCTGAGTTTGATTCGATATTTTATGAAAAACAATTGCTTGATCGTTTATCGGGCAGCGAATCGATAGTATTGATTGCCGAGTTTGCCGGTAAACCAATAGGTTGTAAACTGGCTTATAACCGGTATTTCGACAGTTCGGTTTATTCGTGGTTGGGTGGTGTTCTTCCGTATTATCGCAATCAAGGAGTAGCCTGTGATTTGTTAAGCGTACTTGAGCGTATTGCAGCCGAACGTTTTTTTTCGGCAATACGGTTTAAAACCCGCAATAAGCATAAGCATATGTTGTGTTTTGCTTTACAGCACGGTTTTGATATTGTTGGTTTTGAAAAGCGTGATCCTCTTTCGGAATCGAGGATTGAACTGTATAAACCGCTTTAATGTTTTTGTTTTAGTTTTCAAGCATTCTCATGGTTTCGTTTGCAATAACCAGTTCTTCGTCGGTTTGAATAATCATAACCTGAACATCTGAGCAATTTGTGCAAATGGAAATGTCTTTACCTCTGAGTCCTTTATTTTTTTCTTTGTCGATAGTAATGCCTAAAAAGTCGAGATCGCTAAGGCAAAGTTCACGTACTTTCCAGTTGTTTTCTCCAATACCGCCGGTAAATACTACCAAATCGACTCCGTTTAGCTGAGCTACATATGCACCAATATAGTGTTTTACGCGATGTGCGTATGCCGTAAGAGCACGTTCGGCGTCGGTATTTCCATCGAGCATTGCATTTGCAAGGTCGCGCATATCCGACGATAAGCCGTTGGAGAGGCCAAGCATACCACTTTTTTTGTTTAAAATATCGACAACTGTTTGCAGAGGCATTTTTTCTTTTTTCATCAGGTATTCAATAATTCCCGGATCGACAACACCGCTGCGGGTACCCATAATAAGGCCATGGTTTGGAGTAAACCCCATCGATGTTTCGTATGATTTTCCGTTTTTAATTGCCGTAATTGAAGCACCGTTTCCGAGGTGGCATGTAATAATTTTTTTGTTGTTAATGTCCCATCCAAGTAGCTCACAGGCTTTATTTGCAACATATTTGTGGCTTGTGCCATGAAAACCGTATCGCCGTATTCCGTAGTTTTTATAGTATTTGTAGGGTATTCCGTATAAAAATGCCTTTGGTGGCATGCTTTGATGAAAAGCAGTATCGAATACACCAACTTGAGGTTTGTTTGGCAATATTTTTTTCATTGCTACAATTCCTTCAATATTTGTAGGATTATGCAATGGAGCCAGATCGATAAGCTCGGTCATTTTGTTAATTACCTCGTTTGTAATTATTACTGTATCCGAAAAAACTTCGCCGCCGTGTACTAATCTGTGTCCTATTGCATCAATTTGATCGAACGATGAAATAACACTGTGTCGTTTGTCGGTTAATAGTTTTAATATCAGGTCTATACCTTCGGTGTGGTTGTCAATTTTGGTGATAATTTTAATTGTTTCTTTATCTTTTACTTTTTGTTCAATATTGCTTCCTTCAATACCAATTCGGTCAACTTGTCCTTTAGCCAATACGCGGCTTATGTTTTCGATGCTAAAAAGTTGGTATTTAATTGATGAGCTTCCGCAATTCAGAATTAAAATTATCATTGTCTGTGTATGTTTTATTTTGATATTAAAGTGATTCAATAATTGTTTGAGTATCGGTTGCAATCATAAATTCTTCGTCGGTAGGAACGACAAGGATTTTAGTTTTCGAATTGTTGGTACTGATTGTTGTTTCGGTTCCGCGGGCTAGTTTGTTTTTTTCGGAGTCGATGTCCAGGCCAAGATATTGCATATTTTGACAAACCCCCAGGCGAGTAATGTCAGAGTTTTCGCCAATACCGCCGGTAAAAACCAAAATGTCGCAACCGTTCATTGCAGCCATATATGCACCAATATATTTTTTTATACGGTAATCGTACATTTTCATTGCCAGCTGAGCCATTTCGTTTCCATTTTTGGCTGCTTGTTCAATATCGCGCGAGTCGGACGATATGCTTGTAATTCCGAGCATTCCGCTGTGTTTGTTAAATAAAGCCGAGGCCGATTCGACACCAATATTTTCTTTTTCCATAAGGTAAGTAACTACACCAATGTCGAGGTCGCCGGCACGGGTTCCCATAATAAGGCCTTCGATTGGAGTAAATCCCATCGACGTGTCGACCGATTTACCGCAATTGATAGCAGTAATTGAAGCTCCGTTGCCAAGATGGCACGAAATAATTTTTTGAGTATTGTAATCGACGCCAAGAATCTGGCATGCGCGCATACTTACATACCGATGGCTGGTACCGTGAAATCCGTAACGACGAACACCGTGTTTTTTGTAGAGTGTGTACGGAATTGCATACATGTAAGCATAATCGGGCATGGTTTGATGAAACGCTGTGTCAAAAACACCAACTTGTTTAACATCCGGAATCAATTCAGTAATTGCTTCAATGCCTTTTAGGTTAGGAGGATTATGCAATGGTGCCAAATCGATACATTTTTCCATTTCGGCAATTACTTTGTTGGTAATAAGTACGCTGCTGCTAAAGGCCTCGCCTCCGTGCACAACTCTGTGACCCACAGCCGAAATATCGGTAAGTTTTGAAATGCAGCCGTGTTTATGGCTTGTTAACACTCCCAATACAAATTCAATTCCGGTTTTATGGTCGAGTATCTCGCCCTGAAAAATTACATTTTGGCCGTTTTCTTTTTTCAGTTTTAACTGCGATCCGTTGAGACCAATTTTCTCAACAAGTCCTTTAGCAAGAACTTTTTTTTGAGTCATGTCGAAAAACTGAAATTTTATTGAAGAGCTTCCGCAATTGAGTACTAAAACTTTCATTTGTATCGGATATTATGTTGTTGTATAATTAACTGTTTGCAGTATATAATTTTATTCATTGAATATTCGTTCGCCAAATTTGTCGTATGTATAGAATCCGCTACCGGTTTCGACGCCTAAATGGTGTTGACGAATAAGTTTTTTGAGCATAGGGTTTGGTTTAAACCGGGCATCTCCAAATTCGTTAAAAAGGTTTTCCATCCACCGGCTTACACGGTCGAGGCCAATAATATCGGCAACGGTAAATGGGCCTAATCGCATTCCGTATCCTGTAATCATTACTTGCTCAATATCGTCTTTACTCCCAATTCCTTCGAGTAGCATTTCGCAGGCCTCGTTAAGCATTACCGAAAAAAAGCGCACACTAACAAGTCCAACCGATTCTTCAACTGTAATGACTTTTCGTTTGAGCATCATAACAAATTGCGATACCTTTTCGAAAACCCAGTCGGCAGTATACATTCCTTTTGTTACTTCAACTATTCGTGAGTCAACAGAGTTGATCATAAAGTGAATGCTTATGCAACGTTTTTTGTGGATAAGATTTTCGGATAAATCGGAAATCACAACTGTTGTTGAATTTGTTGCAATGATGCATGAAGAGTCGACAACTTTTTCAAGATCTTCGAACACTTGTTTTCGGGCTTCGAAACTTCGTCCTGAGCCAATTGTTGGAACAGTTTCGATAACCAGGTCGCAGTCTTTAAAATCGGCAAAGTTTGTTGTTCCTTTAATGCGCGACATTACTGCTCTTTTTTCGGACTCGGTAGCTCCCCAGTTTCGGATTCTGCTATTCATAATTTCTTCGATACTTTCAAGAGCTTTATCAATGCGTTCCTGGCTGGTTTCTTTAATAATAACATCGAGTCCGTATGAGCTGCATACTCTTGCAATGTACCGCCCATCAATTCCACAACCCACTATTCCTACTTTTGAAAAAAGTCTCGATGATTTTTTCTTTTTGCTTAATCCATATTCTTCGATGGACTCGTAAATCGTTTCAGACATTTGAAAAAATTTATAATGAATTATTTCCTGCTTGATTTGCTGTAATTGCTACCATGTTTACAATGTCGGTAACCGAACATCCTCTCGATAAATCGTTAATTGGAGCTGCCATACCTTGCAAAACCGGACCAATAGCTTGAGCTCCGGCAAGCCGTTGAACAAGTTTATATCCAATATTTCCAGATTCGAGGCCGGGAAAAACGAGTATATTGGCTTTACCTGCAACAGGGCTTTTGGGGGCTTTTAGTTTACCAACCTCTTCGATAATTGCAGCATCGAGTTGCATTTCGCCATCGATTAAAAGTTGAGGATTCATTTTTTTTGCCATAGCTGTTGCTTCAACCACTTTATCGGCCATAGGGTGTTTTGCGCTTCCCATGGTCGAAAAACTCAGCATGGCAACTTTAGGCTCAAGCCCAACAATTGCTTTTGCTGTTTGCGCCGAGCTAATGGCTATTTCGGCAAGTTGTTGTGCTGTGGGGTCGGGCATTACAGCACAGTCGGCAAACACTAAAATTCCATCGTGACCGAATTTTTTATCAACAAACATTAAGAAAGCTCCCGATACCACACTGCAGCCGGGTGCAGTTTTAACGAGCTGAAAAGCCGGGCGTAAAACATCGCCTGTGGCATTTATTGCTCCTGCAAGTTCGCCGTCGGCATCACCGGATTTTATCATTATTGGTGCAAAGTACAAGGGGTCGTTTAATAAATCTAAAGCTTGTTCTTTTGTCATTCCCTTGTTTTTGCGCAATTCGACAATTGCATTGGCATATTGATCTCGCCGGGTATCGGTTTTTGGATCTACAATTTCGGCTCCGCTTATGTCAACTTTCAGATTGCGGGCTTTGCTTTCAATTTCGGCTTTATTGCCCAGTAAAATTATGTGTGCAATGTTTTCGCGTAAAATAATACTTGTTGCTTGCAGGGTACGTGTTTCGTTACCCTCGGGCAGCACAATGCGTTTGTTAAGTTTAGCAGCATTGTGCTTTATTTGTTCAATTAGTTGCATTGATGTGTTTTTTTTGTGTAAAAATGTAATTATCAGCAGATAAAATTTTAAGCCCGAAAATGTTTTGATTGACTCATATAACATTTTTCGTTATGCTCTGGTTTTGTTGTATTCGAGCATTAAAATCATCTTTGATTTTTGCTTTTAAAATGTATTAGAAATTTTGTACAAAAGTAATATTTCTCGCCTGTTCAAAAAGAGAAAATTGTCATTTCGAAAAAAAATTTCAAAAATTTTAAAACTCTTGTTAATTTATTGAAATTATCTGTGATTTGCAATGCAATGTGTATCTGTTGTAAAACAAATTTTTAATGCGATTTCCAATGTATTCTTTTGATTCGAATATGTCTTTGTTGAATAACAATCTTGTTTCGCCTTTGATGAGAAAATATTTTCAATTCAAAAACTATCTTTGCCTTTTTGTTATTGTATTTGCACAATTATTCAATTACTGATATTAAGTGTATTGTGGTTGTATTTGTTTGTTAATGAGTAAAATCAGTATTGCTGCTTTGATATGGTTGTCGATTTAAAAAAAATAGTTTGTTTTTTTGCATGTTTTTTTGTGATTGTAAACACACATGCACAAAACGGGTCACACTTGCGAGTGGTGTCGTTAGTGCCGTCGGTTACCGAAAGCATTTACCAGCTTAATGCATCCGATATGCTTGTTGGATGTACAAATTATTGTACACGAGCAGTTGCCGATAGTGTTGATGTTGTTGCAAGTGCAGTAAAAGTAAATATTGAAAAAACGCTCAGCTTAAAGCCCGATATTGTTTTTGCTGCTGAGTTAGTCGATCCCGAAACCGTAAATTTACTCAGGAAAGTAGGGTTAAAAGTTGAAGTTTTTCGAACGCCAAAAAGCTTTGTTGAGGTAAATGAACAGTTTTTACGAATTGCAGGTTTGATCAACAAAAAAGAGACTGCCCAGGCAATTATTGCAACAGTACAGAGCAGGGTTGACAGTATGCTTATGACGGTATCGTTTTTGGATAAGAAATTTTTTATGCAAATTGGTGCAAATCCAATATTTTCGGTATTACCGAATACGTTTATGAACGATTATATTACCTTATCGGGAGGGAAAAATGTGTCGGATGAAATGACCGGAGGTGTTATTGGCCGCGAAAGTGTGATTTACAAAAATCCCGATTATATTTTTATTGTAACTATGGGCATACTTGCCGATGAGGAAAAGAAAATCTGGCAAAGTTATCGAGGAATGCGTGCTGCCGATACCGGATCGATTTTTATTATTGACGCCGAAAAAGCATGTTTGCCAACACCTGTTACTTTTGCCGAAACATTACAGTCAATGTTTACTTTAATGCAAAACAACACTTCGGCTGGTAATTAAAAAAACAGATCCAATGAATCGAAAATATTTGCGGTGGATACTCTTTATTTGTGTTTTGCTTGTATTGTTGCTGGCAGCAATTACCGTGTCGCTATCAACCGGTGAAATGGCAATTGCTTTAACCGATATACCTAAAATATTGCGCAGTAAAACCGGCCTCGATTATTCGGTACTTACACAAATACGTTTTCCTCGAATTATAATGGCTTTTTCGGTAGGAGGGGCTTTGAGTTTAACCGGAGCTATTTTGCAAGGTATTTATCGTAATCCTCTGGTAGAACCTTATACTCTGGGAATATCGGGCGGAGCTGCTCTTGGTGTTGCTCTTGTTGTGGTTACAGGCATGCATTTGACGCTTGGGGCTGTTATGCTTCCAATAGCAGGTTTTGTTGGTTCGGTATTTACAATATTTTTAGTTTTTTTTCTGAGTGTAAAACGGAATGCAATAAATATAAACCGAATGTTGCTCATTGGTGTAATGATTAGTTTTATTGCATCATCGGCTATGATGTTTCTTATGTCGATAACAACTGCCAATAACATGCATGGTATTGTGTTTTGGATGATGGGTTCGCTTGATGAACCCAATTCGTTTTTAATACGCGTTGTGCTGTATTCGGCTTTGGCCGGTTTAATTATATCGTACTTTTTTGCCCGCCCCTTAAATGCTCTTCGTTTGGGGCACGATAAAGCACGGCATTTGGGAATTAATACCGTGTTTTCGTTGAGGGTGTTGTTTGTGGTTTCGTCGTTGCTTACAGGTATTTGTGTAGCTGTGGCAGGAGTTATTGGTTTTGTAGGCTTGGTAATTCCGCACATTGTCCGAATAATTATTGGTAACGATTATCGGATTATGCTGTTGGGCTCGTTTTTAGGTGGAAGTGTATTTTTGCTTGCATGCGATATTCTTGCACGGACGGTTATTGCGCCAAACGAACTGCCAATTGGTGTTATTACAGGTATTGCCGGAGGCATTGTTTTTATTTTTGTATTGTCGCGAACAGGCAAAGAAAATAGTATTCGTTAAATGTAAATTCTATGTATCTGCAAATTAAAAATATGCATTGTGGTTATAACAACGACTTTTCAATCCGAAACATAAATTTTGGCATTGAGCGGGGAGTATTTGCAGGCATTATTGGGCCTAATGGCTCGGGTAAAACTACATTGTTTAAGGGAATTAGCGGCGATTTGCCGTTGCGTTCGGGAACCGTTTTTCTCGACAATCAGAATGTTGCTGAAATGACATTGCGTGAAAAAGCGCAGCGTATTGCCGTGGTTTCGCAACATACCGAAATTTTAGATATTACTGTTGAAGATTATGTGATGATGGGCCGTATGCCTTATCGGCAACAGTTTCAGTTTTTTGAGTCGAAAAACGATTTTGATATTGCCGAGGAGTATATGAAACTTACAAATGTGTTGCATTTACGAACTAAGCTTATGTCGCAGCTAAGCGGTGGTGAACAGCAGTTGGCAGCTATTGCCCGTGCTCTTACACAACAACCGCATTTGCTATTGCTCGATGAGCCTACATCACACCTCGATATTACCCATCAGGTACAAATTCTTAATCTGATTCAAAAACTCAATGCCCGGTTGAACCTTACTGTACTTATTATTATTCACGATTTAAATCTGGCAGGAGAGTATTGCGATTATCTGATGATGATGAAAGACGGTAATATTCATTTACAGGGAAAGCCTGCCGAGGTACTTCACTATAAGTCAATTGAAGATGTATATGATACAGTAGTTATAACACGCGAAAATCCGGTTTCGAAAAAACCGGTTGTGTTTTTAGTATCCGACAGAGTTTTAGAAAACAAACAATAAATGTTAAACCCTGTGGTTAAAAAAAATCATTTTAATTCAGCTAAAATGAATACGAATATCCAATTTGGATGACATGTGCATCGATTGGATTCTTTACATTAAATTCGTTTTCGTAAGTGTAATGCATCGAAATGTCGCTTTTTGACGATAAGCGATAATCGAGTCCTGCACGAAGTTTCCATTGGTTTACAAGAGCTCCGTTTGCGTTATTTAAGTGAGTAAAAAGTTCGTACTTTACAAAAGGAGTAACAGGCATTCCAAACCAGTTATAGTCAACAGTTATTGATGTTCGGTTTAATAGTTTGTTTGTATTATATCCTGTAAAGCTGTTCAAATCGTCGAAACCGTATTGGAGCATTGTTTTGTAAGTAATTTCGAAATCATCAATATCGTGTTCGAAGCGAATATATGCTGATGTACGGCCCTGTATTTGTTTAATTCCCGTGTTTTTTTGATTTATCATTAAGCGGTACGATGCTCCTGTGCGAAAATCGGATGGCAGGTCGTACGATAGTTCTGCTTCGACAAATGTTTTATCAAAAACCGAAAGATTGTTTTTTAGCCTGTATTCGGCTTCAAGCGAAGCATTTAAGTCGCTTGTAATGTCCATATCGGCCTCGGCCGATATGCGCATGCGTGTATCGGTGTACTGAGCCTTAGCGTCAAATCCCGGTAAAAGAAAACAGATGATGAAAATGATTGCAAAAAAGCGTATGTTAATCGTCGTCATCGTCGTTGTTGTTTTGATATAAGCCCTCGTCGTCGGCTAAGTTTTCGTGTTCGTAGTAATAAATAATCACTTTAGCAGTATCTCTCAAAAAGTCGATTTTTCCAACTTCGATGCGGTTAATGTTTAGCCCGGTTCTTTCTTCGAGGTCTTTTTTTAGTTCGGTTCGTAATTCGGGTTTAATAAGTTCGATGCGCTCGTATGTAACCGATTTGCTCGATTCGTGCGGAAGCATCATCATGCGCTCAAGGCCGTATGCAACAGCCAATAACAGTATGTTGGTAACAAACAACTCGGCGTAGCTGACTTTTTTGTTTGCTAAAGCATTAATTACCGAAATCCCGATAACCAAAAACAGGTAGGTCATTTCTTTAATCGGAATTTGAATTGTACGGTAACGGATAATCCCAAATATTGCAAACAATCCAAGAGCAAATCCAAGTTCAAGTTTTACGTTTTCGAGCAAATAGCAAAGTAAAAATATGGTTGTTGATATGAGGATGTATGTAAACATGTAATCGCGACGACGGCGTACACGATAATACAGCAAACGTATTGCAATAAATACTACAATAAAATTGAATGTAAACCGGATAAGTAATTCAATAAAATCTTCCCAGTCAATAATTTCGATACCAAATAATTCCATTTTGTCGAGTTGTTAAAGTTTTACTATTCGCCTGATTTTTTGTTTAAAATTGTTGCTTTTCACATCGGGATTCAGCATTGCCATTCCCATACAATATTTACTAAACCCAACCGGATTGATTCGTAATTGACGTAAATAATCAATAAACTGAGAATCTTTATTGTCGCGGTTCTTTTTTATTTCGGCAATGCAAATATCGTCGGGGTTTGTTTCGTTTTTATGTTTTAGGTTTTTAAAATGCAAATTATAGTCGAGGGTAATTCGTTCGCTCATATTTTTATTTACCAAAGTAATGCGTGTAAATCGATTTCCTAAAGTAGGAGCGAGTTTTTCGGACAAAAACGGTGTGTAATTTTGAATAAAACTATCTTGCCCGGGTGAATTAATGTCGTGGTTTTCGTTTTCGTTTTCGTTTTCGATGCGTTTTTTAATGGTTTCGCCCTTGTTGTTTTTTCGTTTCACCTCAAGAAACTCCTGGTTGGTGTACACATATTTACGTATACGTACTTTGTGGCGGTTAAGTTTCCCGTTGTGGTGCAAATGATACATAGTATAATTGCTTGTATCGAAATATGTTGTGAGATAAATTTGTTCACGTTCGTTCTCGATTTCGACCATAAAATAACTGTCGATGGCTTTTTTGAGCAATTGAGGCAAATGCTTTTTGCTAAAAACAAATTTAGTATCTGTTCTTCTCATAAGCTTTACCTTATCCATCTCGGCCAACGAAATAGGAGTAAATTTTGAAATAATATTTTCCAGTTTATTTTCTGTATTCATATTCGTAACGGCGTGTTTGATACAGCCGGTCTTTTGAGTCGTAATAATCTTTTTTTACGCGTAGTCCTTTTTCGTACACATGAACGATTTTTTTATCTTGTTTTCCTTTTGAATCAAGTTCAAGCTCTTCAATCAGGTTTCCACTTTCGTCGTATTTGTATTTTATCCACAGCTCAATTTTCCCGTCTTCATCCATTTCTTTGATTTCGATAATATCGCCCTGAGGATTGTATTTTTCAATTTTAAACAAATATTCCTTGCCACCGTCTTCGAATTCAGTTTCGTAATATTTTCGGGTTTCGATGCCTCGCGAAACAATATCTTTTTGGCTTTGTGCAAAAGCCGAAAACGACAAACTGATGAGTATTAAAATAATAAGTTGTTTCATAGTGTGTTATATTTTTTCGATAATAATTTCTTCCAATTCAATTACCTGGTTTACTTCGGTAATTTCAACTTCAACCGATCGTACAATATCTTCGGTTCCTCCGGTAATAACATCTTCGGAATATAAATAAATGCGATAATGCCCCTTTAAAAGATTCGGGAATGAGAAACTTCCATCGCCCTGGGTTCGAATTCTGTCGCTGTAATTGCTTTCGTTGTTATACACAATATATACTTCAATATCTTGTGCAGCTACAGGTCCGTCGTCTTTTATTTCGAGGTTTGGATAAACCGACTCGTTGGTATAATTTATCAGTTTAACCGTACCGCGTATTTCGGCATGCCCATCGTCCCAGTTGAGGGTTTTGTACGTGTACAATGTGTCAAGAGTAAGAGTTTCGCCGCGTACAAGTTCAATATTTTGTGCAATGCTTATGTCGTCGTACTTTGTACCCGAAGTGTCGTCTGACATAAAGTATAAGGTATATTTTCCGGGCACAAGATAATTGAACGAAAAGTTTCCTGAAAAACCTGTGGCTACATCATCGCCTATGGTTTTGTCATCTCCAAAATTGATAAATATGTCTTCGTCAACTGCCGGTTGTATATCCTGCAACACTGTATAATTGTTGTTGTAAAGCTTTGTCATCAATACTCCTTCAACACTGCTGTTTCCCCCATAGCCTTCGGTGTTGTTACACGAGCTAAACAAAATCGATACAGCAATGCCTATCATAGCAATTATGTATTGTGATGTGTGTTTCATTTTTTGTAATTTTTATTTTTAACTTAACACAATTAGTTGTTGTTTATTTTACATTAAAGTAATTTTTATTCTAAAAACGACAACTCAGCCGGGCAAAAACCTTATTGTATGTTAATTTTATGCAAATTATATATTATTTTTCGAAGAGGCGAAAATACTTATTTTTCGTGAATTACTTAAATAATGCGATATAAAATATTGTTAAAATTCAAGGTTGTAATAATATTGTTATTAACAACATAATTATGGTATTGAATTATACTATACTAATGCTGCAGTCAGACAGTTAAAAATGAATTCATACAAGTGTGGCTCTATTTTTTATGTAAAATCGGTGTAAATAATAATGCAAATGTGTAAGTAAATACCCAAGTTGTTTGCGATGGCCACTTTGTGATGTATTTTTGCATTGGTTAAAAATTTAAAATGATGATTGTTTAAGTGTTTGTTAATCAGTTTTTATGGCAAAAGAAATCGAAAGAAAATTTTTGGTAAATCGCAGCAAGTGGAAAAATCCGTCGGAATATGTCGATATTAAGCAAGGGTACCTGGTAAAAAGCGGACAAAAAGTAGTGCGTGTTCGCATTGCAGGTAATCAGGCTTTTTTAACAATAAAGGGCAACTTACAGGGAATTACCCGCGATGAGTTTGAATACAGCATACCACTTAGCGATGCACAAAACTTATTGGCCATGTGCGAGGGCTATGTGATTTCGAAACGACGCTATTATGTTTTTGTCGGAAATAAAAAGTGGGAGGTCGATTTTTTTAAAGACGAAAACTCGGGTTTATGTGTTGCCGAAATTGAGCTTGAGAGCGAAGACGAAAAATTTGAAAAACCATTGTGGGCAGGTGACGAAGTAAGCACCGATCAAAAATATTTCAATTTTAATTTATCGTCGAAACCATTTTCGTGCTGGCAATAATTTTCACTTTCAATAGTTATTTCAAATAGTTTTATACAGGTGAGGGAGATTATGAAGAGATTATTTTTTATAGTTTTTGTTTTTTTTACAGTGGGTGTAAAGGCTTATTATCCACAAATTGATTCGATAAACGGAAATTTGATTTTCAAAATTGATTCGATAAAGAATTTTGTGTATTCAGAGCAGTGGAAAGCTGTTAACCCCGGCTATTTTCAGTTAATTGAAGATTTATTGTATTACCTCGAAAAACAACCGGTTGATAGTGTTGTTGCTCATTTGCGTGAAAATGCCGATTCGGGTACCGTGTTTTTTACCCGCGATATTTCAGCCATTGAAGAAGCTGAGCAGGTTGAAGGATATGTGAATGCTCAAATTATTAACAACCGCCTTATCGAAATTGAAAACCGCATAAAAGACGAAATGCCGCTTGAGACGATTACTGTGCCCGAAAACGAATATGTTGGCATGTATTCAAAGCTGCCCCTGATTACACATGCCAATGTTGAGCAAATACTTGCCGATTCAATTGTGCTTATCCCCGATACCCTGGCTTTTAGGAAACTCAAGGCTGAAACCATCAGAAACAGCAGCACACGGCAAAAAGAACTGAATGAAATTGATAGTTTGATTAGCCGTTTTGTTGAGAATGCGCGCAGGAACTATAACGATTCACTTATTTCTCAGTATCGTGATTCGATTTCGATGAACTACCGCATGCATTACAGGCAAAATTATATCGATGCCGAAAAAAAGAAATACACCCAGAATGTTGCCTTCAAAAATTATCAGGCATTAAGGCAATACAACGATTCGGTGACTGAAATACTCAATAAAGAGTTTTATAAAAATCTTATGTATGTTGTCGATTTTGTGCACACAGCACCAAATCAAATACAGGTATTCACCCTTAATAACGAAAAATATGTTTTGCCATTGCAAAACGAAAATATATGGTATCAGTGGTTGTATCTGAAAAACTCAAGCAACGATTCAATTGGTATACGAGTCGAAAATATGGGGCGAAATTCAATGAAATTGCTTGTCGATGAAGCCGTCAATTTATCGCGTCTTACTCAGCGCTCAACCATTAAACTCGATCAGTTAAAACTAGAGCCCTTTACCGAGAAAAAACTTTCGAAAGTTACTGTTCGTAAGCCCGAAATGTTTCCGTGGAAATTTATTGGAAAATTTTACTCAGGGCTCACGCAAAACTACATCAATCAATTTTGGTCAAAAGGGGGAGTGAGCTCGGCCAGCTCAATGAGTAACTTTAACTACGATGCCAATTATTCAAAAGGCAAGCTTAAATGGGAGAACGGAATTGATGCCAAAATTGGCTTTATTTATTATATTGACGAAAATCCCGAGGCATTACGCGACTGGCATAAAAACTCCGACAACATTGAGTTTAATACCCGTTTAGGATACTCGGCTTATAAAGAATGGTACTATTCGGCCGAAGCAAACTTTAAGACACAATTTTTTCTGGGATATAAAAGCAATACCGTTGAATCTCCAAATTCGGCATTTATGTCGCCGGCATATTTAACATTCTCGGGAGGTCTTGATTATAAGCCCAATACAAGTTTTTCGGCATTTTTGTCTCCTTTGTCGGTTAAAACAGCTTATGTGCTTAACCCCGATGTTGATGAAACAACTTTTGGACTTGAAGAGGGCGAAACACGTAAAAGCCGTATTGGTATGTCGGGACGCATTAACTATTCGAAAAAAATATTGCCCAATGTGAGTATTCGTACACGCAATAACCTGTTTTTAAATTTTGGATTTAAGGATGGTGAATGGCAGTTTATAAAAATTCCCGATTTTGATACCGAAACTTCAATTGACTTAAAAATTACACGCTACATAACAACTCAAATCAACTTTCATTTGATATACGATAAAGAACTTACTTCGAAATGGACCGACGATAACGGTGTTGAGCAAAGCGGAACCCGCTTGCAGGTTAAAGAGTTTGTTACTTTTGGATTGTCGTATAGTTTCTGATTTTATATGTACCTTTGTGTTTTACAGCCCACTTAATAATCAATTTTTTGTATGCAAAAATTTAAAAAATACTACAAACTCTATGCATCTCCTGCCGATGTATATAATGCATTAACCAATAAGTTAATGATTGAAATATGGACAGGCGAAAAAGCTGTGTATACTCCTGAACCCGATACCGAATTTTCGATGTGGGACGGTGCCATTGTGGGTAAAAACATAAAATTCGAAATGGACAAGCTGATAAAACAAGTTTGGTATTTCGACGATTCGGAATCGGAAGTAACCATTAAACTGCATCCCGATAAAAAAAATACAAGCGTTGAGCTTATTCACGAAAATATTCCCGACGAAGCATACGAAAATATTATGCAAGGATGGGATGAGGATTTTTTTGGGGCACTGGCAGCTTTGTTTAACGATTAATCAGGTCGGAGTATAAGGCATAATTTTCGGGGTCGAATACACAAAAAATTACTTTCTCAAGTGTTTTGTCTTTCTCTAAAAAGTCGATTGTAGCTTCAACGGCTAATATTGCTGCTTTGTTTTTAGGAAAACCGTATACCCCGGTACTAATGTTTGGAAATGCTATGGTTTTTAGCTTGTTTTCAACGGCAAGTTCAAGGCTTCGTTTATAGCACGATACCAGTAATTGAGGTTCGTCGTGCAAGCCGTCTTTCCAAATTGGCCCTACTGTGTGAATAACATATTTTGCCGGTAAATTGTATCCTCGGGTTATTTTTGCATCTCCGGTTTTACAGCCCTTAAGTTTTCGGCACTCGGCCAATAAACCCGGGCCTGCAGCACGATGAATTGCACCATCAACGCCGCCACCTCCCAGCAGGGAAGTATTGGCAGCATTTACAATGGCATCAACTTTTAATTTGCAAATATTTCCTTGTATTAATTCAATTCTATTCATTTGTGCTACAAGGTAATAAGTTTTTTTGACGAATGAAATACCTTAATTTCATCTGTTTGTAATTTGTTTTTTATGGTCAGATGGAATGCCCATTGCTAATAATCATCACAGTTGGAGCTTTCCAGTCATGAGCATTTCATCGTTCATAATTTTTATTCCTGCTTCGATTTTTGGCTTCGACGAATTGCTAAAATTCATTCGGATACAATTTGATCCCGCGCCATTGGTGTAAAACGAATTGCCGGGTACAAAAGCAAGCCCTTTTAATAAACATTTTTCAACCAACAATCCGGCATCAATATTTTCGGGTATTTTTAGCCACAAAAACATCCCACCATCGGGTTTGGTAGTTTGCACCATGTTGCCAAAGTTTTTATTTATTGCTTGCAGCATGTCGGTACATTGTTGTTTATAAGCCTTTCTAATTGTTTGTAAATGTTCATCAATGTTGTTGTTTGTAAGGTAGTTGTGTGCAATATATTGCGAGAGATTGTTTGTATGCAGGTCGGTCGATTGTTTTGCACGAATAAACGGAGCTACGAGTTCGTCGGGCAATATAACCCATGCCAGCCGCAAGCCGGGAGCTATCATTTTCGAAAATGAACCTGTCCAGCACACATTGTTTGGAGCGGAGCAAAATATTGGTTTTTGTTGTTTTCCTCTAAAGCGTAACTCGTAGTAGGGATCGTCTTCGAGCATTAACAAATTGTATTTTTTCAGAATATTGGCAAGAGCTGTTCTTTTGTTATCCGAATAACAAATCCCCGATGGATTTTGAAAACTTGGAATTGCATACATAAATTTTGGCAAATCAGTACAACAAATGTTTTCTATTGCATCCACATCGGGACCATCGTCAAGCAAATCGACAGGCAAAAACCTTGGCGAATATGCCGACATTGCTTGTATTGCGCCCAAATATGTAGGTTTTTCAATAATTATACCATCGCCCGGATTTATAAACAGTTTCGAAATAATGTCGATTGTTTGTTGCGAGCCGCTTGTAATAACAATGTTATCAGCCCTGATCTCTTTATCGAACATTGTTGAATACCGTTGGGCAATCCATTGGCGTAAAGGCAAATAACCCTGCGATCCGGCATACTGTAACAGGGCGTGTCCCCGGGTTTTAAACATTTCGGAAGACGATTTCTCAAGAGCTTCGACCGGGAAAAACTCGGGATTGGGTAATCCACCCGCAAATGAAATCATGTTTTGGGTGTTTGCTACTTCGAGAATTTGCCGGATAAACGAAACCGGAATTTGTTTAAAGTTTGACGAAAACTTTGTTTTGTGCATTTGTTTCATACTGGTGTTGATTTAATGGTTAAAAAAAAAGCCCTTTTCGATTTATACACATCGAAAAGGGCTTTGGTTGGTAGCACAGGCCTCCCTATTCTATGTGTATTGGTACACACAAATAATTGCTGCCACTGCTACCGCTATGTTTCTGTATTGTTTCATTTTTTTTTCAAAAAAAAACCATCCTCAACAAAGAGAATGGTTTATTTATGTTTTAATTGTCCATACCTCTTTTGTCAACAACGAAAAACCGCCGCTGCTGCAATACGAATGATATTGACAATAGTTTGTTTCATAATGATGGATACAAATGAAAGAAATATTTATTAAATACTTTTAATTATTTCAGTAAAAAATGAACAAAAAAATTATTCGCTAACATTCAGTTCATTTTGCACATGGTGTTTTACTAATTCCATGAGCCATTGTGGAGTTGATGTTGCGCCACAAATACCAATACTTTGAGTATGAGTAAACCATTGCATATTGATGTCGTTTGGCGATGAAATAAAGTAGGTATTCTGATTTTGTTTTTTACATATTTCAAAAAGCAATTTACCGTTTGAACTTTTTGGACCACTAATGAAAAGTATAGCATCGTATTGGTTTGCAAAATTTTGCAAATGTGGTACCCTGTTTGCTACCTGGCGACAAATTGTATCGTGTATGCGTACCGAGTTTTGTGCACGCTGTTCAATTTTTTCTTTTATTTGGTTAAAAAGATCAAGGGGCATAGTTGTTTGACTAAAAAGTTCAATGGGGCGTGAAAAATCTATTTTTTCGATATCGTCGCTTGTTGTAATAATAATTGCCCGGTTGTTTGTTTGTCCGTTAAGGCCTTTTACTTCGGGGTGATGTTCTTTACCTAAAATAATGAGTTGGCCGTTTTGCTCTTCAATTTTTTTATAGCTTTTTTTTATGCGTTGTTGCAACTTAAGCACTACGGGGCATGTTGCATCAACAATGGCATTTTTGTTTTGTGTAAGTGTATTGTAGGTTGATGGAGGTTCGCCGTGTGCACGAATTAAAATGGTTTTATTCTGAATTGTTTCTTTATCGAGGGGATTGGCAGTTGTAATCCCCATTTTTTTTAATCGCTCAATTTCCTGGTTATTGTGTACAATATCCCCCAATATTACAAAATCGGTATTGTTCTTTTGCAACTCTTCGGCTTTTTTGATTGCATTGCGCACGCCAAAACAAAATCCCGAGTGCTTGTCAATTTCAATTTTCATGAATACTTAACTTGTTAATAATATGAATGGCTTTATTGTATGCCCAATCGAGTTGTTGTTTGTGTGAAAGATTGCTGTTATCGAGCAAAATAGAATCGGAGGCTTTTTTTAAGGGACTTATCTTGCGTTGAGAGTCAGCCTGATCGCGGTCGGTAAGGTTTCGTAAAATTTCGGTATACGATACATTCATTCCTTTATTTATGAGTTCGTTAAACCGTCGTTTTGCTCGTATTTCGGGGCTTGCAGTCATAAAAATTTTGAGTTCGGCCTCCGGAAACACTACGGTGCCAATATCGCGTCCTTCCATTACAATTCCTTTGTTGGCAGCCATTTTTTGCTGAAGCTTTACCATTGCCGTACGTATTTCTTTAATGGCCGATACAGGGCTTACAAATTCCGAAACATGCATGCTGCGTATTTCGTTTTCAACATTTTCGCCATTCAGTAAGGTTTCGGTTTTTTGTGTTTCGAGATTTACTGTAAACGAAATGTGTATTTCGGGAAGCTTTGCAATAAGTTGTTTGGTTTGTACCGATTGGTTTGTTATCAGTTGATTTTGCAAGGCAAATAAAGTAACTGCCCGGTACATGGCTCCCGAATCGATATGTTTATAGTGTAAACGGGCTGCAAGTTGCTTAGCTAAAGTACTTTTTCCGCACGATGAGTGGCCGTCGATAGCTATAATAATTTTTGCATTTTGCATGTGTGTGTGGTTTATATCAATTGACTAACAATTTTCTCTTAAAAATGTTTCTTTTGTTTTTTTGCTAAAAAGAGTCTGAAAATGTATTTGCTGTAAAAACAAATTATTTAGTAAACTCAGACAGGTTTGTTGTAAACGAAAAAATATTTGAAACACCTCCCAGGTGGTAGCTTGCTATTGCGTATGAAACTCTGAATTTTGATACTTTGATAGTAAACCCTCCCGAGAGTCCAACAGCTCCGGGCTGGTTGTTCAGCGCCAGTTCAAAACGTCGTTGGAAATTGTATCCAAAACCGATGATAAAATTAGAAGTAGGGATAAATTCAACCCCCAAAATTACATGTCGGATAAATTGTTTAAAAATATCGTCACTTCGCCCGATAACAAAATCGTTATCGCGGTGATCGTAATCCCATGTTTGTTTATCGGTTAAGTTCCAGCGGGTAATATCGTGAAATGTTCCGTAAAACCGAAAAGGTGCATGTGCCAGGCGTTGCGAAAAACCAAGCTGTAAGTCAAAGGGGAGAGGTTCGCGGCTTCCGGTTTCTGTGCTGTAGCGTGTTATTTGTATTCCAAAATTGCGGGCAACAAGTCCTGCATTAAAGTTCCCCGACTCATCGGCCCACGACAAACCAATATCGGAGGCAATACCAAAGGAGTTGTATACATCGTACACCGAATATACCGGCTTAATGCTTGCACCAACCTGAAGCTTATCGATAATGTTGCGTGAGTACGAAATATTTAATGCATAATCGGCTGCCGAAAAAGTACCGATTTTTTCACCGGTTTGTAATGCTTTTATAAATTTTCCATAGTTTAAATAATGCATACCAACAGCAAAGGTTCCAATATTTTCGAGGTGGTATGCATAGGCTGTATATCCTATGCGTATATCTTTAATATAATCGATGTAATTAAGGGTAATGCTGTTGTGCATTTGTGGGGTAAGCAAAGCGGGGTTGTAATTAATGAGGCTGATTTCGGCACTGTCAATCATTCCGGTTTGTGTACCTCCCAAGGCATTAACTCTGGCCGACGAGGTAATGTTCAAAAAATCGTACGTTGCATTTCCTCCAAATTGACCTGACGATTGCAGAGTGATAAATAAAAATATGATAAGGTAAAAACCGTTTCTCATGTGTGTTGTTTCGTTTATTGTTGCTGTTTAAGCATAAAAAATGTTTCTACAAGTGTGTTTTGCTCAAATGCTTGTTTAATTCATTGATATTAATCGTCTTGTAATGCACATTTGTTGTATGGTGTTTAAACTCCAACAATCGATTGTTATTGTGCATTTTCATTTAACGCCAAAGATAAATTTTTATTATTTTATTTCTATAAAACAAATGAGATTGTACGCTACAATTAGCAAAACAATCTCATTGGTTCAGTAAAAAGCATATAAAAAGAATTGATTACGAAATATTTTGTATCAAAATTCTTTTTAGTTTTTACCGGGGTATTACCAAACATCTTTATTCTTTATCGATTCGATGATTTTATACAGTAATAAAAATTTATTGCAGTGTGTATACTCATAAAAGCTACAGGTGATTTGTTTTATAGCACTGGTATACGTTTTATTGCTCATACGCAGTTGTGCATCAATAATGCTCAATTTGCGTACGCTTATCATTTTAATAGGAAGCGATGCCTCGGTGTTTTGGGGCACTTTTGCAATAAGTGGGTTTGTTGCTTTTTTATTTAAACCGGTACCTATGCTTGTTTGTGTTGTAAAAGTATTGTCAGAGCTCTTTTTTTCGATGTGGTTATTTAACACCAGCATAATGGCAAACAGAAGCACAGTGCCTGCAATGTTTATTGTCCATATTTGCTTTTGTGTGGGTTTCATCATAAAAAAAGCTTAATAACTGCGTATATTTTGTTTGCTCGTTTTTGTGCACAGTGTTATGCCTGAGCCTGCAATATGCATTTTTATACTGCAAAACTAAAAATAATACTGATGTAAACTATAGTGAAAAGATATTTTTCGGGGTCGGGTAAATACAATTTCTTGTGGATTTTGGGTATAATTGCAAAATTATATTTGCTTATTATTTTTGATGATGCAATATATTTTTTAAAACAGAGTTTTATTTTTTTAGACATCGAATTACATTTTTCTATTTTGAATACAAAAACACTAAAATACAGCATTATTTTGCTTGCGGGCTTATTGGTTTTTTCGTGCTCAACCGAAAAAAATACCATGCTTACACGCGGCTATCACAGTTTAACTTCGTATTACAATATTTACTTTAACGGAAACGAGTCACTCAAAGAAGGTTTGTATAAGATTGATAACCAGGTTGAAGAGGACTACACCAAAATTTTGCCCATTTTTAAAGAGAGCATGTCCGAAACCGAAACTCTGGTTGGAGCCGATATGGACAGAGCTATCGAAAAAGCCACCAAGCTTATAAAAATGCACTCGATAACAGCTCCTCCCGAATCGAATCGGAAACAAAAAAATCCACGTAAACGCAAGCCAATAAAAGAAGATTATAATCGTGTGGTTGACGATGCATACTTGCTTATGGGGCGTGCATATTTATACAAAAAAGAATATTTTTTGGCGGCCAATACGTTTTCATTGCTAATTCGCAAATTTAAAGACGAACCCATAAAATATGATGCCTACATTTGGTTAATTCGCACTTATAACGAATCGGAGCGCTACACCGAAGCAAACGAGTTGATTGAGATGCTTGAAGCCGACGAAAATCTGCCCGAGGAATTCGAAGGCGAACTGGCTGTTGTTGCTGCCGATATGCATTTAAAACAACTGCACAATTCAGAGGCTATTCAGTTTTTAAATATCGGCGCAAAAAAAATCAAAGGCAATAAGCGTAAAACACGGTATAATTTTATTTTAGGTCAACTGTATCAGGAGCAGGGAAATTCAGAAAAGGCGCTCGAAGCATACCAGCGTGTAATACGCCGCCGCCCCGATTACGAAATGATGTTTAATGCCCGCATTAATAGTGCAAGTGTGTACTCGGGCGATGGCGATGTAGCCGGATTGCGACGAGAATTGTCGCGAATGCTTAAGAAAAAACGAAACGAACCATTTTTTGATCAGATTTATTATGCTTTAGGAAATATTTTGTACAACGAAGGAAAAATCGACGATGCTGTGAATTACTACAAACAGTCGGTATCCTTATCGGTGTCAAATACATATCAACGTGCTCTGAGCTGCATTACTCTTGCCGAAATTTATTTCGATAAACGCGAGTATATCCCTTCGGGACAATACTACGATAGTGCTATGGTACTTATCGACGAGAATTATCCGAATTATCCCGAAATAGAACAAAAATACCAGAGTCTTAGCGGATTAGTGGATAATTTACTGACAGTGCAAACGCAAGACTCGTTACAGTATTTAGCGGGTTTGCCCGAGTCGGCCTTGAATTCAAAAATCGAAGAATGGATTGCCATCGAGAAACAACGCTTTGCTTCACTGGACGATGTTGGCAGTACCGGTGTTGCCGGTGCATATATGCGTACAGGCTCGCGTGTACGACGCTCGCAGGGTGGGGGCTGGTATTTTTATAACCCGTCGACCGTTGCATATGGAAAACAAGAGTTTAAGCGCTTGTGGGGCGATCGTAAAAACGAAGATGACTGGAGACGGAGTAACAAATCGGTACAAATGTTCGACGAATTTGGAGAGCTGGTTGGCGATGAGTTTGCCGAGCTTATCCCTGAAGAAGAAGTGCGTATCGACGATCCTACAACCAAAGAGTATTACATGCAGGATATTCCTACTACCGATTCGTTGATGGCTGCATCGCACGAAAAAATTAAAAATGCTTTGTTTGATGCCGGTGCGCGTTTTAAAAACGATTTTAACGATTTCGAAAAATCGATCGAGATGTTTAACGAGCTCAATAAACGCTATCCCGACAATAACTATCAATTGCCTGCATATTTTAATTTGTGGGATTTGCATGCAATTGTTGAACAAGCCGACAGCTCGCGTTTGTACAAAAACAAAATTCTCAATGAGTATCCGCAGTCGAATTATGCAAAATATCTTATCAACCCCAATTTCTTTATCGAGGAAGAAGCCCGCAACGACAGTTTGAACTCACTGTATGCTTTGGCTTTCGATGCGTTTAATTCGCGAAATTTTGGGGCAGCAAAAAATTACAGCAGCAAGGTTTTATCAATGCAACCCGATTCATTGCTTAAACCCAAAGCACGATTTATCGAAATGGTATCGGCTTCGCGCGGTTATGAGCAAAAACGCTTTGCCGATTCGCTCAGAGTGTTTGTTCATCAATACAAAGGATACGAACCTGTTGAGTTGGCTCAGCAAATTCTCGACCTTATTGATGAAGAAAAACTCACAAATTACGATGAGTTAATCAGTTCAGGATATTTAAGCGATGTAATTAAAAACCTTGAGGTGTATGCCGATTCTGACGATGCAAGTTCAGAACTTGTTGCCTCAAAATGGGACTCCGACAGCGATTTGCTGCATTATTTTGTGGTGGCTTTCCCAAATACCGATTCAATCGACATTAACCGTTTGCGTTTCGATATTGCAAATTACAATATCGACCATTATACAACCCTCGATTTTGATATCGATACCGAATTGCTGAACTCCGATACACGTTTGGTTTTGGTGCGCAGCTTGAGCAATAAGGATGCTGCTTTGATATACTTTTTATCAATTATCAGAAAAGCACAGGTGTTTAAATCGCTTGCAGGGCAAAAGTTCCTCAACTTTGTAGTTTCGAGTAGCAATTATCGCGAAATGATGGCCGATAAGAGCTACAATAAATACCTGTCGTATTTTGTAAAAAACTACAGCATTCATACCACAGGAGAGTTTCCGGAGGAAGACCTCGAAAGCCCCGAAGAACTTATTGCGCGCCTGAGTGTCGATCCAAACGAAGAACTTGAGGAAAAAGGCGAATTTGTTGAACTCGATATTGATGAGTCGGAATACGATATACCCGAACCCAAAGAGCAGATTTATACTCTCGATTATGAGGCCGGGCACATGTTTATGATTTATATTGATGAACCCAGGGCAAATACCGGGTTTATGATGCGCGACTTTGTACGATACAACTCAAGCAATATGCGTGAGTACAGGCTCAGGGTTGTGCCGAACAATATGTCACAGGCAAGCTTGTTGCTTGTTTCACAGTTTAACGATGCTTTGCAGGCTCTTGAATATATGCAAAAGGTGAGTGGACAAAATCAGTTGTTCGAATCGCTGGGCGAAACTCCTTACGAAACCTTTGTGATAAGTCCCGATAATTTGGCCAAGCTGAAAGAAACCGGCGATATTGACGAATTCCGTAAATTTTATCGTCTGAATTACGTGCGTCGAAAACCTCCTGTAAAACAACAGGATGATGGTAAAGTTGAAACTGAAACGGAAAGCAAAACCGAACAACAAAATTCTGTTGAAACAACAAGCGAAACCCCTTCCGAATCGGAATCGGTCAATGCCGGACAAACTCAAGCCGGAGCCGGCACTGTACCCGATCAAAGCAAGCAAAGTGTACAGCCCGATACTGTTGTTCAACAAAGCGCCAACGATGCCGATGAAGCCGTTACACAGCCCGAAACAGCCCCTGCTGCAGATGAGCCTGCTGAAGTAACATACAGTTTTGAACCCGAAAAACCGCATAAGCTTGTGTATGTGTTGCCGCGTGGTGGCTCGAACCAAAAATTGCTTGTGGCGTATTTGGGAAGGTTAAATGCAGTAAGCTATGGCAGCAATAAACTCACAATCGACACCGAAACATTCGACGATTACAGTGTGTTGGTTGTAATAAAAAGTTTCGAAAATAAATCGCTTATCGATGAGTATTTAAAAAGTGTTGATGCCGATAGCCGTATTGCTATGTCGTTGAGAAATATCGAATATAAAAAATTTATCATAAGCGAAAACAATTACCGGAGTTTTGTTGAGGCAAACGACCTGAAAGGATATCTGCAATTTTATTCGGAGCACTATCAGTAAACTTACAAGCATGTATTGCGTTATAGCTATGCATAGTATGGCAATTGGGAATTATACGCGCAGTGTTAATTATATTTAAAAGATTGTACCTTAAGCAATATATTCTGTTATACGGTGTTTGTATTGTTGCGTTACCGGTTGGATAACGAGATATTATACCTGCAAAAATTAAATTATGCAACGAACTACAAAAATATTATGGGTCGACGATGAAATCGACCTGCTCAAACCTCACATTATTTATCTCGAAAACAAGGGATACAAAGTTTTTACTGCAACAAACGGTGCCGATGCTGTTGATATGGTTGCCGATGAAGCATTTGATATTGTTTTTCTTGATGAAAATATGCCCGGATATTCGGGAATCGAAACCCTGGCCCGGATTAAAGAAATTAACAGTTTGGTGCCGGTGGTTATGATTACTAAAAGCGAAGAAGAAGCAATAATGGACGAGGCTATTGGTGCTCAAATGGCCGATTATTTAATAAAACCTGTAAATCCAAGGCAAATACTGCTCTCGATCAAAAAAAATATCGATAAAAAAGAATTGGTTACAAGCCATACTACTACTGCATATCAAAGCGAATTTTCGAAACTGGGTACTCAAATAAACAATGCCCGCAATTTTGACGACTGGGCCGATGTGTACAAAAAAATTACCTATTGGGAAATGGAGTTGAGCCAATCGACCGACAATGCTATGGACGAGGTACTCAAGATGCAAAAAACCGAAGCCGAAAACTCCTTTGCCCGTTTTGTGTCAAAAAATTATCTGCATTGGATGGATTCCGACAGCAATTCGCGGCCTGTAATTTCGCCCGATTTGTTCCGAAAACACATTTTTCCTTTACTCGATAAAAAAAATAAGGTATTTGTAATGCTTTTTGACAATATGCGCTACGATCAGTGGAAAGCCATGAGCCATATTTTTAGCGAGTACTATTCGGTTGTGAACGACAGTTTGTATATGAGTATTTTACCTACAGCAACCATGTATGCCCGCAATGCGATTTTTGCCGGGCTTATGCCATCCGAAATCAAAAAAATTCACCCTGAGTACTGGCTCGATGACGATAACGAAGATGGTGGAAAAAACAATTTTGAAGAGCAATTGCTTCGAAGCCAGATGGCGCGTAACGGGCGAAACGAAAAACTTTTTTTCGACAAAATAACCAGCTCACACCAGGGGCGTAAACTTACCGATTATATAAACCGCATGAATCAGGCCGATTTGGCTGTGATGGTGGTAAATTTTATCGATATGATTTCGCATGCCCGTACCGAAATGCAAATGATCAGAGAGCTTGCTGCAACCGAAAATGCCTACCGCTCGCTTACTCTCAGTTGGTTTACTCATTCGGGTATTCCCGAGCTGCTTAAAGAACTCAGCCTAAACAAATACGAATTGATACTTACTACCGATCACGGAACTATTAATGTAAATAATCCGATAAAAGTTGTGGCCGAACGTACAACAAATACAAACCTGCGATACAAACTGGGGCGAAATTTGAATTATAAATCGAAAGATGTTTTCGAAATAAAAAAACCTGCCGAAGCTCATTTACCCGTACCCAATGTGAGTACTTCGTATATTTTTGCTACAAACAACAATTTTTTTGCGTATCCAAACAATTACAACTACTATGCTAAGTATTACAAAGATACTTTTCAGCATGGAGGCGTGTCGATGGAAGAAATGATAATTCCTTTTGTGCATCTTAAACCCCGGGGATAGTTTTTAAAATAGGATTTTACCATTTTTTTTGTGAATAAATATCAGGCAATATTTTGTTTTGTAAATGAGTGAATTAGCACTGTTGTTTGTTTAGCAACAAATTTTTGGTGTTGATTCGTCTAAAAAAATCGGTATATTGTAAATCGCAATCATCTAAAACAAATCATAAAATGAACGATAATAATTTTTGTGTAATAATGGCCGGAGGTATTGGAAGCCGATTTTGGCCATTAAGTAAAACTTCGCGTCCTAAACAGTTTATCGATATATTAGGTACAGGCGAAACGCTTATTCAACAAACCTACCGCCGCTTAAAAAAAATATGCAAACCCGAAAATTTTTTGGTTGTAACCAATGCAATGTATACCGATTTGGTGCTTGAGCAGTTGCCCGAGCTCGAAGCCGGACAGGTGCTGGGCGAACCTATGCGACGCAATACCGCTCCGTGTATTGCTTATGCATGCAATAAAATCAAAAAGAAAAACAAAAACGCAAATGTGGTGGTGGCGCCTTCGGACCACTTAATTACTAAAGAAGACGATTTTATTACCCAGCTTACCAACGGAATACGCTTTGCCGAGCAACACGATGCTTTGCTTACACTGGGAATTAAACCCAGCCGCCCCGAAACCGGGTACGGATACATTCAGGTAAACGGAAATATTCCTTTCGAAGATGTTGATAATTTGCATAAAGTGAAAACTTTTACCGAAAAGCCCGATCCTAAGATGGCTAAAATATTTGTCGATAGTGGTGAGTTTTTCTGGAACTCGGGGATTTTTATCTGGTCGCTGCAATCAATACTTAGTGCTTTCGACGATTATTTGCCCGAGGTAAATAATTTGTTTGATAAGGGGCAAAAATATTACTATAGTCCCGAAGAGAGCGCCTTTCTGAATAAAACATATTCCGAATGTCCCAATATTTCGATTGATTATGGTGTAATGGAAAAAGCCCAAAATGTTTTTGTGCTTTGTGCCGATTTTGGCTGGAGCGATCTTGGTACATGGGGTTCGTTGTGGGATAATTCGCACAAGGACGAAAAAATGA
Source organism: uncultured Prolixibacteraceae bacterium (assembly GCA_964487645.1). Classification (GTDB taxonomy): domain Bacteria; phylum Bacteroidota; class Bacteroidia; order Bacteroidales; family Prolixibacteraceae; genus Roseimarinus. The sequence goes on along the minus strand of CAZARW010000021.1, from coordinate 604 downwards.
ATGCCGCAAATGGCGAGCATGTTAAAATTTACAACAGCCAAAATTGCATTGTTAATGTCGATCCTAAAAAACTCGTTGTAATTAGTGGAGTGTCCGATCTTATTGTGGCCGAATCGGATAATACAATTCTGATTTGCAATAAAAACGACGAACAACAAATTCGTCAAATTGTTAACGATATCCGCCTCTCAAAAGGCGACGATTATGTGTAAGCGGTATAATATATTATTGTTTAATCATAAGGATGCAGCATGCTGTGTCCTTTTTTTTTTATTTCATAGTTAAATCGTGAATTTATTCAGGAGCCCCAACGGGGCGCAAACAATAGCCTCCCGATTCTTCCCGATTCTTCCCGATTCTCGGGACAGGCAGGGGCGATTGATCGAATAGCGAAAAGCCCCGGGTAAAATGCGCCAGCATTTTAAAAACGGCGCAAGCACACAGTTGAAAAAAGCTATATTGTTCTTTGCGCCGTAATGGTAGAATGTTGTTAAAAGGAATGTCCAATATCCAATTGTTGGAAAGATGGAAAGATGGGGTGATGGGTTAATGGGAAATTGGGTTTGTAGCGGTTTTATAGAAGTCCTTCTACAAGAATATCTTC
>CAZARW010000020.1:19314-40451 GCA_964487645.1 uncultured Prolixibacteraceae bacterium | reverse complement strand
CAGTATAAATCCGATCTTTAGCCTCAACACCATAGGCTCCAACATTTTGCACCGGTGCAGCACCCACTTTACCCGGAATAAGCGAAAGATTTTCGAGGCCACCCAACTCATACACTACCGATAAACGCACCAACTCGTCCCACTCAACACCGGCTCCTGCCTCAATAAAAACGGTATTCCTATCTTCGTATGCTTCGCCAACACCAGGCAGGTTCGGATAAATTACCAATCCATCAAAATTGGTACTAAACAACACATTACTTCCACCTCCTAAAATCAGATATTTCTCGGGTAAGCCTTCGTTCCGAAGAAAAAACACCAACTCTTCGGGTTCGGTAAATTCAAAAAATCGTTTTGCTTTAGCTGCCAGTCCAAATGTATTGTAGCTCTGCAAACTATAATCGTTTTCTAATCGTATCATAATGCTTAAATATATTTCGCAACGTGTATGTGCAGTAATTAGCAATAAACTTTGCTAAGCTCTCTGTAAAAATACAACATTGCTTATGTGCCGATAAAGATAGTCTTCACAAAACTCATCAACAAAAACAAACTCTTTTTTTACAAAAAATCATTCTTCAGTATTTTAAAAATACGCACAATATACCGCATGTAATCTATGCCATAAAACAACCATTTTTGGTATGAAAAGCTCGACAAACATTGCACAAATATCAAATACCGAAAAAAAACGTAGTTTTGTTAGCAATTTATCAAAGCATGACACAACAAGCCCAAAAACACAAAATACTTATGGCGGTTACCAACGATTTGGTAAGCGATAACCGCGTACATAAAATTGCACTTACTTTATGCAATATGGGCTTTGATGTTACCCTTGCAGGCCGCAAACTTAAAAACAGCGAATCGGTTAGCAACAGGCCATATACTACAAAACGCTTCAGGCTTTGCTTTAACAAAGGGCCATTGTTTTACGCAACATACAACATCAGGTTGTTGATATACCTCATATTTAACAAATTTGATGTAATCAATGCCAACGACCTCGACACGTTATGGGCATGTTTTGCTGCTTCGAAACTCACAAAAACCCAATTAGTATACGACAGTCACGAGTATTATACCGAAGTACCCGAACTGGTTCACCGCCCCGGAGTAAAAAAAATATGGGAGAAAATTGAAGCCCACATTGTTCCTAAACTGAACACATGCTACACTGTTTGTCAAAGTATTGCAACAATTTACAATCAAAAATACGGATGCAATTTTCGGGTTGTACGAAACGTGCCACACAAATCACAAAACACCAATACCGACAAAGGCTTTACTCCACCATTTGAAACTGATTTACCGATAATTTTATACCAGGGCGCCATAAACAAAGACCGCGGTATTGAAGAGAGCATTTTGGCCATGCATACCGTAAACAATGCTCAATTAGTAATAATTGGCGATGGCGATGTATTTAAAAAATGTGTTGAGTTAACAAAAACCGAAAATCTCACAAATAAAGTACATTTTACCGGACGAATAAATTTGCATCAGCTTAGTAAAATAACGCCCTTTGCCACCATAGGTTTATCGGTCGAAAAAGACGTTGGTTTAAACTATCACTACGCATTGCCCAACAAACTATTCGATTATATTCATGCCAGTATTCCGGTTATTGCTGCATCGTTGCCTGAAATTAAAAATATAGTCGACACATATAAAATTGGGGTATGTATTAACAACATCACTCCCGTTGAAATATCACAAGCAATAAATAAACTTATCGAAAACAAACAATTAATTAATCAACTAAAAAACAACTGCATACAAGCACAAAATGAATTGTGTTGGGAAAACGAAGAAAAAATTATTGAAAATATTTATGGGATATTCATCAAACAATAATCAAATACTTTTATTCATCTAACTATTAACAATTATTCTTTATTATGAAATGTAGACTTCTCACTTTCGTATTATTGACCTTTTCGATCAATGTTATGGCACAATTATCACTAAACGACAAGGGGTATTTTGAAATGCCCGGAATTAATGTAACTGTATTTGCCGACATTTATCCCGAAGGACACCAAACCGGTGTAACAGTAATACAGCACGGCGAACGAGTAATGGCTAACGGCGATTTACGGCTCGAAATATCTCCCGGCCAATGGTCGCCAATACCCAAAGCCGGAGCCGAAATTATTGACAAAGAAAACAAAAGCATTAGCCGCGAATTATGGTTCCCCGACTCGAGCCGCCATAATGTGGGCTTTAATCCGATTGAATACCCCGAACTAGTTATGCACTATAACGTAAAGGTTACCACACTCAAAGGAAGTTCATTTAAGGTAACTGTCGACCTCAACGAAGCTCTACCCGACGAATGGGTAGGAAAAGTTGGTTTTAACATTGAACTTTTTCCTGAGCATTTGTTCGGAAAAACGTTTATAATGGACAAACAAACGGGGCTTTTTACACAACAAGCCAATGGCCCGGTTCAAATTGATCAGGAACACTACATTACTCAAGCCCTGGCAAAAGGAAAAACACTGACAATTGCTCCCGAAAACGATTTGCAGCGCATAAAAATTGAAACAAAAGGAGAAATTGCCTTGTACGACGGACGTGGAAACCACAACAACGGATGGTATATTGTTCGCGAAGAGCTAAAAGCAAACACAACAAAAAATGCACTCGAATGGATTATCACACCGAATTCGGTTCCTGACTGGACTTATGAGCCGGTAATTCATGTTTCGCAAGTGGGATACCATACAAAGCAACCAAAACATATTGTGGTCGAAACCGATTTAAAAATCAACAATATTAAACCGCTCACTCTGCACAAAATCAATCACGAGGGAATAAAACCCGTTAAAGAAATTGTTGCCGATAAATGGGGGCAATTTTTACGCTACAATTATTTTGTTGCTGATATAAGTTCATTTGAAGACGAAGGAATGTACATGCTTGAACTTAACGGTAAATTCAGTAATCCCTTTAAAATACACGACGAAATATATAAACTGCATGTATGGCAACCTGTTATCGAATATTTTTTGCCGGTACAAATGTGTCACATGCGTGTAAACGAAAAATACAGAGTATGGCACGATGCATGCCATATTGATGATGCCTTAATGGCACCTGTAAATCATAATCATTTTGATGGTTACACACAAGGCCCATCTACCCTAACCGATTTTGAACCATTTGACCCGGTTCCCGGACTAAACCAGGGTGGATGGCACGATGCCGGCGATTACGATTTACGTGTTGAATCACAAATTGGCACAATTGCTTTGCTGGCAATGATGATTGAAGAATTTAATGTATATCACGATGCCACCAGTATCGATTGGGAAAATCGTGTGGTTGAAATACATCAGTCAGATGGCGAAAATGACATTATTCAACAAATTGAGCATGGCTTAAAAAGTGTACTTGGAGCTTACCGAAGCATGGGACGCTTTTACCGGGGTATTATTTGCCCTACAATCAGCCAGTATGTAATGTTGGGCGATGGTGCAGCAATGACTGACAATGTACAATGGAACAACACAATACCGATTGAAAAACGCGACGATCGCTGGGTGTTTACCGAAGAAAACCCCTATCGCGAATGCACTGTTGGTGCAGGCCTGGCAATTGCCTCGAGAGCTCTGAAAACTGAAAGGCCCGAACTGTCGGACGAATGCCTCGATGCTGCTTTGTGGGTATGGGAAAACTCTGCTCCAAAACTCAATGCATCGAACCCGAAAGTGCAATTGGCTGCCGAACTCCTGCTTGCTACCGGCGACAATAAATATGCCGATGCCCTTTACCAAATGCAAGACTTTATTGTAAGCAGACCCCGGCAAACAGCCTGGTGTGTGGGGAAAACACTTTCGCTACTCGATAACGATGAGTTTAAAACTGCATTAAAAGAAGCTGTAAAAAACGAAGCTCAAAAAATTGATCAGGAAGCAAAAGAATCTCCCTTTGGAATACCCTACCGTCCGCATATTTGGGGTGCCGGATGGGGTAACCAGCGATTTGGCGTTGAACAATATTTTGTAAACAAAGCCTGGCCCGATGTAACATCGCCCAATGTTTTTATGAACGCATTGAGCTTTAACCTTGGAGTACATCCCGGGCAAAACACTGCTTCGTTTGCTTCGGGAATCGGATCAAATTCGGTATTAACAGCTTATGGTGTTAACCGTGCCGATTGGTCGCATATACCCGGAGGTGTAGTGTCGGGTACTGCGTTAATTCGCCCCGACCTGCCCGAACTTAAAAACTGGCCATATTTTTGGCAACAAACCGAATATGTAATGGGGGGTGGCTCATCAAACTTTATGTTTTTAGTTTTAGCGGTTGATCATTACTTGAATAAAAAATAACGTTCTGCAGAAAATTCATTTTATAAACAGGCTTTTGAAACTTTTAAAGCCTGTTTATTTTTTTGTCAAACATTAAGGATATCGATGATTTTTTGATACAATTTTGCTAATAATTCATGTATTTTTGTAGCATGGAAATTGTCATCATTATTGCCTTAAGCTTATTTTTTATTGCGGCTCTTTATTCTTTGATAAGAGAAAACAAAAAAAGAAAACTTGAGCAAAAAAATTCAGGTGTTGAAGAAATACAAGCAAGCCCGGCAGCCGATTGCTGTGGTGCACACGAAATTTGCGAATACGACCTTGCTAAAGTCAATGTTTCGAATATCGAATATTACGAAGACGAAGAGCTCGATAAATATAAAAATATTGATTCCGATAAATACTCCGATGAGCAGATAGACCAATTCAGAGAAGTACTTTTTACTCTTAACACCAATGAAATTCGTTATTGGTTGTTAAGTATCGAACGGAGGGAGATTAACCTCCCCGAACAATTAAAAGACGAAGCACGTATGCTTATGTCCGAAATGTAAATCGCTTAATGAATTGGAACAATTGCCGTGCGTACTCCTATTTGCTGCAATTCCTTTTCGGTTTTTTCAATCAGTTCGGCTGCATTTTTTTCGCAATTGCTGTGGGCTCCGTGCAATATTGTAACAACAAACCCCTTATTCACAGCATTCACACAGGTTTTTTTTATACACTGATGAGTATGCAATCCGCAAACCGCTATTTCATCAACACCTTTATTATGCAAAACCCACTCAAGACGGGTTTTATCAAAAGCATCGATATAATTTTTTTGAATAAAAATATCAGAATCACTGCAATCAAAATCCGAATATATTTTCCAATCATCCGAATCCTGAATCAACTTACTGTCGGTATGTTGTATAAAAAATACCAAATACCCCGACTCACGATAATCAATAACAGCCTTTTTTACCGATTGAATAAAAACATCTTTATTGTATATCTGTTTTTCGCGAATAAATTCATTTTGAGCATTAACAACCACCAAAGCTTTCATGTGTTTCAAGTATTTTTTTTAACAGTACAAATCAAACAAATTTTAGATAATTATAAAAATGGAACAGCACCTCTTTGAGAAGCTATTTTTGCACCAAGCTCACAAGCCTGATAAAGTGCCGTTGAAACATCGTTATTTTTTAAATATTGATTTAAAAAAGCTGCCGAAAAACTGTCGCCGGCACCAACCGTATCGTTTACGTCGACTTTTGGTGCCTTCTGTTGTATAATTTTACCTTCATACATTAACGATGCGCCTTTTTCGCCATGAGTTACAATCACAATTTCGACATTGTATTGTGTACTTATTTTATACATAAAATCATTTAAATCGGATGGCTTGGCAAAAAGCATGTCCGATAATACATTCATTTCATCGTCGTTCATTTTTAAAATATTACAACACTTAATCGAAAAATCAATCTGTTTTTTTGAGTAAAACATTTTACGCAAATTAACATCAAGATAAATATTTTTTACATCCAAACTATTTAACAGTTTGTGTAAGGTTTTTTCGCTAACAGCAGCACGCTGGGCAAGCAAACCAAAACAAAAACAATCCCATTGCTGATTTTCAATTTGCTCATAATCTGATTCCAAAAGCGAGATATAATCCCAGGCAACAGGCTGCACTATTTTGTATTTTGGCTGACCATTTTTATCAACATCGACCAAAACCTTGCCCGTACTGTGTTTGTCAACTACACTTACATACCGGGTATTAATCTGAAGTTTTCGGGCAATATCCAATGCTTTTTCACCCGGTTTATCACTTCCAACAGCACTAATCAAAGTACAAAAATTACCAAGTTTTGCACAATGCGCTGCAAGGTTAAACGCTGCACCTCCCAACACGGTATTGTCGGGGAATACATCGTACAACATTTCGCCAAAAACCAATATTTTATGATTACTCATCGCCCTATCAACAAATTATTTTTTTGTGATAATAGCAGCCCATCCGCCCCCTGAACTCATATCAATTTTTATTCTTGATTTTGAAGTAACATCTTGTTTTTCATATACATAATCGGGAGCATACCTGTGAGCATTTACCCCATCGCGCATACATTCCATTACATAATTTCCTTCACCTAAAAAGTCAAGATCAACATCAAACGAGCGAGCTGTCCAATCGGTCATAGCACCAATATACCAAGTATTGCCCAAGTGGCGGGCAACAAGTATATAATCGTCAATTACCCCGTCGAGCACTTTTGTTTCGTCCCACACAACCGGAATTTTGGTGATAAAATCAACAACCGGCTGTTCTTTCCGATAGGTTGATGGCGACTCACAAAGCATTTGCATTGGAGCCTCGTAAACCACATACATAGCAATTTGATGACAGCGTGTGCCCAAACTCATTGGCCTCTCGTGGCTAATTTTAAAATTAATAGCGTGGGCGTTATTCATAGCTCCGGGAGTATAGTCCATTGGCCCTGCAGCCATTCGCGTAAATGGTATAGTAACATTGTGCTCAGGTGTTATTTCGTCACTCCATTTGTTGTTTTCACTTCCTTTTACTGCTTCGTAATTTATAAGGTTTGGATACTTACGCTGTAATCCCGAAGGAGGAAAAGCTCCGTGATAATTTACCAACAATTCGAAACGAGCAGCTTCGCGTACAATTTTTTCGTACGAGTTTACCATGTATTGATCCGAACGCTGCATAAAATCCACTTTTATACCTTTAGCTCCCCATTTTTTATATTGTTCAAGTATTGATACAGTATTTTCATCAAGAGGTTTCCAAAGTACCCATAAAATAATTCCTACATTTTTTTCGTCGGCATATTTAATAAGCCAGGGTACATCAATATCGGGATTATAGTCTAAAATTTCGCTTGTTGATTTTGTCCAACCTTCGTCCAATATCACATATTCAATTCCGTTTTCCGATGCAAAATCGATATAATATTTATAGGTTTGGGTATTTAAACCCGCTTCAAAATCAACTCCATAAATATTGTTTGCATTATACCAATCCCATGCAACTTTTCCGGGTTTAATCCATTGAGTATTTTCAATCACGTTGGGTTCGGCCAGCAAAAAACTCAAATTACTTTCGACCAATACTGCGTCGTTACTGCCAATAATAAACATACGCCATGGATACTGTTGCTTTCCGTCAATTTCGGCAATATATGCTGCCTTTCGTGCAATAATTTGATTACGGTCGGGCGAATCGGCCTCGTTTGCCCTTGCATGTAATACAAACTTCGGAAATTTTGCATGCATTGTATTGCCTTGCCCTCCGCTTAAATACATACGCGGATAATTATGTACAGCACTTTCGTTAAATAAAACATTGATATTATTGCTTGTTTTAAACAAAACCGGCATACTACAAAATTGAGTTTCGGTAATTTCGGTTAAGCTTTTATTTAAAAATAAGCGTTCGTTGTGCGAATACATCGATTCTTCCTGTGGAAAATACGAAACCGTTTGTTCGGGAAATTGCAAGTTCATGGTTTCGCTTAAAACCCGGGTAGGTTTTTTGTTATTATCAACAAACCGGTAGGCCACACCATCGTTGTATGCTCTGAAAAACAGTTCGTATTTTTCGTGAAATTTTAGCCGCAACTCATTGGCATTATCATGTATTTCGGAAAACTTATGTGCCACAACCGGCCTTACAATTTCATCAATTTGCTTACGCGAAACCACGGGTTGTTTTTCGGGTTCGCCTAAACTTCGATCGGCCATATGCATCGCTATTTCGACATTTTCGATTGCCGATTTTCCGTTATAACTTACCGACCATGTAATATTTTTATCGATACTTACTGTAAGTAAAATTGCTTTATCGGGTGATGTAAGATGATAATTTTTTGCCTGTAAACAATTCACAAACAACAGTGCAAGCAATAGTAAATTTATTTTTTTCATGCTGTTCTTTTTTTGTTTTAAAATGCTCAAAAAATACTGACATTTTTCGCAAACAGTACTCTGAGGTACTTTTATTTATAAAAAAATAAATTTACTAAAAAAGCCCGAATCTATAGCAACAAATAGTGCAATTCGGGCTTTATAATATTGCCATGCTGTGTTATTGCCTTAGGACGAAACATTTCACAACACAGACGTATATTTAGTAAAAAAACGGCACATATATTATGTCAACAAAGACACAGGCCACATCAAAACCATCCAAAAATAAAACCTACATGGGCACCTAAACCTGAAAAATCGGCATCGTTAAACCCTTCCATATTCGTAACATTAAAGGTATGACGATACTGAATTCCTACATTCAATTTAAAAAATCGGGTAAAATTTATTTCGGCCGATACATTAGGACTCACAACAAATGTTGATGTACCAATTCTTCGTCCGGTTTCGCTTAGTTCGCCATTTATAGCACCCCACCCCAAACGGGTACTAATTATAGGGTGTATAACTTTTTCGGGCATAATTTCGTATCCCAGCCAAAAACCACCATGATTAAACGTTGTGTTTTTAATTGCACTGTTTTGCGATGAGTTTATGCGGCTTGATGTTGACTCACCATAACCTCCTAAAAACATGTTGTTGATAATAACACCGCCGCCGCCACCGTTGAGTACAACAAACTCACCGGCAATAGTTGTAAACGATAAAGTTGGGCCACCAAAGCCGCTAATGCGTTTTAGTTCAAACATACTAAAAACTGTTTGTACCTCGTCCTCGTCGTAAGTAATTTCATCCTGCAACAATAATGCTGCATGGGTATTGTTTGTCGAAAATGCGCTCATTGCAATTCCCAGCAAAAATCCAATAATGATAATAATTCGTTTCATATGTTTATGATTTAGGTTTTCAAAAAAAAAAAATAGCCAGAACCGGCTCACGGTTTTATACTCAACAATTAACTACATCCTGATTACAGGCAAGGCTTATTGCAAATAAAACCTTGAGCAAACTATTTTTAACGACATAAATTACATCAAATAGTTGCACATTTCGAAAAAAATATCGCTTACCGGCATAAAAACAGTTATGAACAAACGAATTTGAAGGATCAAATGATTAAGTTGAGATGATTTTTTTCGATATCTTTAAAATAATTGTAGGTTCCAACTTTCAACTCGTAGGTTGCCAGTTCGTCGCAAACAATTATTCCTTTAGGATGCATTTGCAGGGCACTTATTGTCCACATATGACTAATGCCTTGTTCAACTGCATGTTGCATCGCCCGCGCTTTATTAATTCCGTTAACTACAATTACAACTTCGGCAGCAGCAAGTACTGTTGCAACACCAACTGTTAGTGCTGTTTTAGGCACCTGATTCATATCGTTATCGAAAAAACGCGAATTCGCTTTTATTGTATCAAAAGTAAGAGTTTTTACCCGTGTACGTGAACTTAACGACGATCCGGGTTCGTTAAATGCAATATGCCCGTCGGGGCCTATGCCTCCCAAAAACAAATCAATTCCTCCGGCTTGCTCAATCCGTTTTTCGTAATTAAGGCATTCTTGTTCTAAATCGGCCGCATTACCATTTAATATATTTACATTCTCAGGATGAATATCAACATGATTAAAAAAGTTATGCCACATAAATGAATGATAACTCTCGGGATGATTTTCGGGTATACCTACATATTCATCCATATTAAAAGTTATTACATTTTTAAACGATACTTTGCCTGCCTTGTATAGTTCAATAAGTTCGGTATAGGTTCCTAAAGGCGACGACCCGGTTGGCAAACCCAAAACAAAAGGTGACGAAGCTGAGTGATTATTGATTTTTTGAGCAATATATGTAGCTGCCCATTTCGACATTTTTTGGTAATCAGACTGGATTATTAAGCGCATAATTTCGGTTTTTGGTATTTTATGTCCGAAAAGTATGATATTTTTTTTTGCTGACATTAAAAATTGAAAAAAAAAATTGAAAAAATTGCAATCAAAATCGTATGCAAACAATGAGTATTTTGCATCATGCATGCGTTAGAATTTCATATTCACAGTTTATCAACTCACCGGGTTAAGGTATAATGAAGCATAGCCCCGGCTTATTATGGAATTTTGCAATGTTAACACTATATTTGATTTTTGATTGTTGTTTTAAACAAACAAGCTCATAAATGAAAGCTATTATATTTGCTGCCGGATTAGGCACTCGCTTACAACCTTTAACAGACAATTGTCCAAAAGCTTTGATAAATATCAACAATAAACCGCTTTTGTGGTATGCCATTGAAAAAACTGCCCGTGCAGGTGCTACTAAAATTGTGGTTAATGTGCATCATTTTGCCGATCAAATTATTGATTATATTAAAAACAATAGCTGGCCTGTTGAGATTGTAATATCTGACGAACGTAAAAAACTGTTAGACACCGGCGGAGGACTCCTTTTTGCCAAAAAGCATTTGCAGGGCGATTCTCCAATTTTGGCGTACAATGTCGATATTATTTCAAACATTAACATTCACAAGCTAATGGTGTATCACAACAATAACAAGGCAATTGCTACACTTGTTGTGCGAAAAAGAGAAACAAACAGGTATTTTTTATTTAACAACAGCATGCAACTTTGTGGCTGGCAAAACAATAAAACCCACGAGCGAATAATTATTAAGCAACAAAACCAAACACTTTCGGAACTTGCATTTAGCGGTATACAAATGCTTTCGCCTGCTATATTTGATTGCATTTCCGAAAGCGGAAAATTTTCGATAACTCCCATGTATTTGCGCATTGCCCAATCCGAAAAAATTGTAGGATATCCCGATAAATCTTCGTTTTGGCTTGATGCAGGAAAACCCGACCAGTTGTCGGTTGCTGCCGGTTTTTTAAAAGACAACCCGATATTTTAATTACAAAATATTCATTTGTTCAATAGCCCGGCTTACGCCATTTTGCTCGTTCGAAAAATCAACATACAAAAAGCGTTCTTTCAGCTTTTCTGCTCCATTCGATAATAAAAACGGATATTCAACAAATTCGAACATATCAAGATCGTTATAATCGTTGCCAATTCCTGCCGTATGTTTTTTGTCAATTGCAAGTTTACTGCACAACCACTGCAAACCATGGCCTTTTGAAACCATTGATGGGAATATTTCCATCCAGATAAAATCAGAGTTTACCGGCGATGTTGTCCGAATTATCTTTATATTGTTGCAGGCTTTGTACATTTTAGCACTCAAGTCTTCAAAAAGCTCTTCGTTATTGGGGATTATAGCCATAATCTGACCTGAATGACCGGTAAATCTATTGTGAACAAATACTTCATAGTCGTTTTTATGACGCAGCAAATAATTATCAAATTCTTTGCATTTTTCTCCTCCCTGGTGATACCAAAACAAATTATTGTGAGGAATTGGCCTGTATACAAAAAAATTAAGATTGGCTTTTAATAAATGTTTGCTTATACTCTGTGCAACTCCTTTTTTAAATTCTTCGCTTCGGAGTATTTTTTTATTTTTCCAATCGCAAATTCCGGCACCCGATGAAAAAACCACATAATCAAACGGAATATCAACACTTAATACCTCGTTAACTTTATGCAGGCTACGTCCGGTAGCAGCTACACACAATATCTGTTTATCGATGAGTTGATTGATCGTATTTTTATCGGTAATCGAAATCGATTTATTGTCTTTTAACAATGTGCCGTCTAAGTCAATTGCAACAAGTTGTATCTTTGATTTTTTATAATGCATAAAGCGCTTTTATCAATAGCCGGTTCGATTGTAAATATTACAATCAAAAAAATATTAACAGGTTTGTACTTGCACTAAAATAAACATAAAACTTTATTAAACCTTATTTTAAGTTATTGTCAGTTTGATTTGTTTATTTTTGTTATTTCGCTTCACAAAATGCGATATCTTCTAAAAAAAACAAAATATAATCAATAAATGAAAACTGAAATTATAACCATTGGCGACGAAATTTTAATAGGCCAGATTATCGACAGCAATTCGGCATGGATAGCCAACCATTTAAACAACATAGGATACGAGGTAGCTCAAATAAGCTCAATAAGCGACACACCTTCGCATTTGGTAAAAGCCTTGAACGAAGCACAAACCCGCGCAAATATAATTTTAATTACCGGTGGACTTGGCCCTACAAAAGACGATCGCACAAAAAAAGTTTTAAACGAATATTTCGATTCGGAATTAATTATGCACAACGAAACCCTGGCGCATATTAAAGTTTTTTTTGAGAAACGCGGGCTTGGTGTAAATCAGCTCAACACCGATCAGGCTTTAGTTCCCAAATGCTGTAAAGTTTTGCATAATTCATTAGGAACAGCCCCCGGTATGTGGTTCGAAAAAAACAATAAAATATTTGTTTCAATGCCAGGAGTTCCTTTCGAGATGAAAGAAATAATGAAACAACACGTGCTGCCTGCCCTTAAAAGCAAAAATAAAGAACAGCAAATATTCCATAAAACCGTTCTGACTTTTGGAATCCCTGAATCGATTCTGGCCGAAAAAATTATTCATTGGGAAGACTCCCTTCCAAAAGATATTCGTCTTGCCTATTTGCCAAATCCCGGACAAGTCAGGTTAAGGCTTTCGTCATCGGGGAAAAATTTAAACGCATTACAGGATAATATTGAAAAGGAAATCGAAAAACTCAAAACAATTATTCCTGAAGCAATATTTGGCTACAATAACGACACACTGGCAGCTGTAACCGGGAAATTGCTCAGCAAAAAAAAATGCACAATAGCTACTGCCGAAAGTTGTACCGGAGGATTTATTGCGCACCAAATAACCTCAGTTGCCGGTAGCTCAGGCTGGTTTAAAGGAAGCATTGTTGCCTACTCAAACCACATAAAAACCGATGTATTAAAAGTCAACAAACAAAGTATCGAAAAACATGGAGCTGTAAGTAAGCAGGTTGTTAGCCAAATGGCTCAAAATGCACAAAAATTATTTAACACAAACCTTGCAATTGCAACTTCGGGAATTGCCGGCCCCAATGGAGGTACACCCGACAAACCTGTTGGCACTGTATGGATTGCCATTGCCTATAAAGATACAGTTTGTGCCGAAAAATTTACTTTTGCAAACAACCGCGAACGAAACATTATTCGTTCAAGCCAAACTGCCCTAAACCTTTTGCGCATAGTGCTCGAAAACAATTTTTAATAATTCATGTTTTCACTATTAAATATCGATTTTACTAAAAACATACAAGGTGATTAAAACATTAAAAACTATTGCAATAATTATTGCTGCTATACTGCTTTTATCAACAGCCGCAGTTTTAACCATTCCGTTTGTGTATAAAAACTCAATTGTTGAAAAAGTACTCGATAAAGCCAAACAATCGGTAAATGCCCGGGTACATTACAGCAAGTATTCGTTGTCGTTATTGCGTACGTTCCCCAATTTTGAAGCTTCGTTTTCAAATGTTTCGTTTATTGGAATTGACGACTTTGAAGGCGACACCTTATTTGCTGCCAAAAGCATCGAAGCACAAATTGATATCATGTCGGTTTTCAGAAACGAAGCAATCGAAATAAAAACAATTGCCCTTCAAAACTCACTCATTCAACTGATCGAAAAAGATGGAAAAAAATACAACTGGTCAATTGAAAAACAAGACACAACCAAGGTTACAGCTAAAAAAACATCGCCTCCCAAAACCGCTTCATCCAAGGCAATCAAAATGTTATTTCAGAATATCGAAGTGGATAATCTCAGTTTCAAATACCTGAATATTCCGGCAAATTACAGCTTTAGTGCATACAATATCTCGGGCAGTATAAAAGGTGAAATGCTTGCTATGGAAACGCTTTTAGATATCGATGTATCGTCGCCATCGGTTAATTATTACTACAACAATACCGGTTTTTTGTCAAAAAGCAACATCAAGCTCCACACTCAGCTTAAAGCCAATTTAAACGATTACATTTTCACCTTTACTCAGGGAGAAACAACAATGAACGATTTTCCGCTTGAAATCGAAGGCGGTTTCGAAATGCCGGGCGATTCAATGTTTTTCGATATTCTTTTTAACGTACCCAACATCGATATGGATAAAGCCCTGGCGCTTATTCCTAACGAATATCAAAAATATTTGAATGAGGTTGATGCAAGCGGAAATGTTACGTTTAACGGAACAATTAATGGTTTGTATTATAAAAATATTTATCCCTCTATCGATATCCATTTCGATATCAGCAAGGGCACAATTCAATACCCCGATTTGCCCGACCAAATAAATATCGAAAGCCTTAAAGCCCTCATTTCAAAACCCACAGGAGAACTGAATATGATTGAAGCCGGTGTTTCGGAATGCAATATCAGCATAGCCGAAAATCCCTTGTCGATGCATGCCATATTTAAAAACATTGTAAGCGATCCGCTTATCGATATAGCAATTCATGGCGATATCGATTTGTTTTCGCTAACAAAGGTATTTCCTTTAAGCGATACAAAACTGGAGGGTATGGTTAGGGCAAATGCTAATATCAAAGGCTATTATTCATCTCTTAATAAAAACGATTTTACCTCGTTTGTTTCGGCAGGCGAAATACAGCTTTCAAAATTCAGAATTCAAAACAGTTCTATACCACAAGGCATTAAAATAAACGATGCAGCCATGGTTCTAAAAAACCAAGATATTCAGATTAAAAACTTACAAGGCAATATTGGCAGCAGCGATTTTAATATTAGCGGACATGTATCGAATGTTGTTTCATATTTTGCGAACAACAGCATGCTAAAAGGTAAGTTTACATTAAAATCAAATTCTCTCAACATCAATCAATTTGCGACCAACTACAAAGCTAATCCCGACAGTGTAAACAACCAAACAATTGCCTCCGATAGTGCCTCAAACGATACAAACCCAATAGAAATACCCAAAAACATTGATTTTGAATTTATTGCAAAAGCAAACAATGTTTTATACGACAAAATGGATATCAAAAATTTTGAAGGAAAAATTATAGTTCGTCAACAACAGCTTATTCTTAAACAGTTGCAAATGAACATGCTTAAAGGAAACTTAAAAATGAACGGTGTACTCGTTGCCGATGGACGTAAAAACCCATCGTCAAACTTTACAATGGACATATCAAATTTTGATTTTCCTACAGCCTATCAACAGCTCTCGATGGTAAAACAATACATACCTTTTGCAGCCAAAAGCACAGGTTCATTTTCGTCGCAACTTACCCTGGAGGCACCGTTTAACAATGATTTTAAAATGCTTGTTTCGGAAGTATCGGCAAAAGGAAATTTTTCGACCAAAAACTTACGCATTTTTGATACCGGAATGATTGAAAAACTCAATACAGTAATTAACACACGCAAAATTAAAAACATTGGTGTCGATAATTTTGTTACCTATTTTCACATTCAAAACGGAAACCTGTCTATTGATCCCTTTGAAACAAAAGTTGCACAACAAGCGGTAAATATAAAGGGAGCATACAACCTTGCCGGCACTGTTGATTTTACTGTTGATGCTACATTAGATAAAGAGATTTTATCAAACAACATTCAGCAAATTATTGCATATATACCGGGCAATAAAACACTCAATAAAATTGACGTAGGAATAAAAATTACCGGAAATTCAAAAAAGCCCACTGTAAGTGTCGACAACGAAAAAATTAAACAACAAGTAATAAATCAGCTTAAAAAAAGCTCGAAACAAGACATTGAAGATGCTGCCCGTAAAATATTTGAAGATTTGTTTAAATAAAAATCTACAAAATGATTTTAAAACCAATATTTAGCAACGCGGCACCAAACGAAAAAAAGTGATGGCTCAATTCCATTCCTTCCTGGCCTGAATACTTGTCGGTAAACTTAACAACCTTACCATCTATTTCGCGGCGTTTTGTGGGTTTGTATATCATCGATTGATTTGCCAATTCGGCATAAACAACAAAAGAGTCTGAAAAATTGAAATCGAAACCAAGAGCTCCGTTTGTGCCAAGGGGGAAACCTCCCCTGAATTTATTTTCGCCACTTCCAACAAGAACTTTTGTAAGCGGTAAGCCTGTAAAAATACCTAAGCGGGCGTAAGGCGAAATATTCTCATAAATATGGGTTCTGAAAGTTATTGAGGGATTAAAAAGCAAAAGTCGTCCAACATAGGTTTTATCCATTACAACCTGGTTAACTGCTACTGTATGTCCGTGCTGATATCCAAGGCTTAGCCCCAGGTCGATATAATCGTTTAGCTGCATACCGGCACCCAAATTAACCGAAAAATTGCCTCCAAAACTGGCATATATATTTTCGTATGTTGATAGATTAAATGCCTCGTCCAGCAATATTTTCTGATTACTCAAACCGTAACCAACATCTCCTCGCACATATAGTTGCGCATACGTTTTTGTACTCAATGCAAAAACAAAAAAGGATATCAATATAAAACCCGATAATTTTTTCATGAGATTTTTGTATTAATTAAATCATATTGTTTTGATACATATAAAAAAATAATGCTTCATCAATTTAGCACTTTTTTTTATGCAACATTGCAGGTCATAAAAAAATTTATTTATGATTTTTAATGCGTAAAATACACTTTGTGTCAGTACAAATATTGCATTTATAAGGAGCTCGTATTACATTGGGGCCAATACCAAACACGCCACTTACCGATTTTACCGGCAACATTAACGAACTGTCGGTCAGTTGAATTCCGCAACTGTGTTCGCCCAGCAACGAAAAAAGTTTGTGCTGATTGCTTACAGGCCAGTTGCAATATCCCGGGCTAAAGCGGTTTGTAACTTTTAGCCCGCAATCAATCAAGGTTTTTTGTGCGCAATTATGAAAATGTTCAATTGTTGATTCGGCCAATTCCGAACCAATTAAATCTGCAATATATCCTTCGAGAGTATTGCCTTGTTGCATTTGTTTTTTTGACCATTGCTCCACATCTGGACCTATTGTTGCAGCAAACAAGAGCACTTTTGTACTTTTAAATAAAAATCCTGTTACAACTTTCCCTGTATCGAAAGTTACTCCGTTAAAAACCGAAACCCGCTTTTCGCGATCGAAAAGCGGGTTATCGACGATTATATAATCAACCGATGGTTCGGCTAAATTGGTGCAAATTTTTATCGATTCATTAATCAAACCGATTAAATACTCATCGGCATCGGCAAGCTTCATTCCAAGTGCCCGAAGTATCGACTCAACACTTACCTTAAGGACATTTTTACTGTCAAAAAAATCTACCTGTAAACACTTGTTTATCATTCTTTATCTAAATCATGCAACCAACGAATTAAGCAATTCAACTGCGCCTTGCGGATCATCAGAATAACCATCGGCACCAATTTCGTCTTTAAAGCCTTTTGTAACCGGAGCACCGCCAATTATAAGTTTTACATCGGGGTATTGACTTTTAATTTCGGAGGTAATGCTTTTCATGCTAGCCATAGTTGTTGTAAGTAAAGCCGACAGCCCCACAACTGCACCGGGATTTTCTTCAATTGATTGAATAAATTTTGTCGATTTAACATCAACACCAAGGTCAATTACTTCCCATCCGGCACCTTCAACAATCATTGCAACAAGGTTTTTGCCAATATCGTGCAAATCGCCGGCAACTGTTCCAATAATAAATTTCCCTTTACGTTTTACTTCACCACTGGTAAAAAAAGGTTTTAAATGTTCCATAGCAGCGTTCATAGCTTTAGCCGAAATAAGCATTTGTGGAACAAAAATCTTTTTTTGCGAAAACTTTTCACCTACAACATCCATTGCCGATATTAATGCTTCGTTTAAAATCGTAACGGGTTTTATTCCCTCATCAAGAGCCATACGTGTTAATTCGTCGGCTCCATCTTCGCCTTTCATCGTTGGTGGATAAGGAGCTGCTTTGTTTACCTTACCATTTTCAACACAGAGTTTGATTTTTTTAATTAATTCTTCGTGGTTCATACAAGTTAGCTATTTATGAATTAAAGTTTTTATTTTCTTGATATGCTCGGGAGTTGTTCCGCAACACCCTCCAATAATATTTGCTCCTGCATTAATCAGCTCAGGCACAAATCCGGCCATTTGCTCCGGGGTTTCCAAAAATTTTGTGTGTCCGTCTTCATATACCGGAGCTCCTGCATTTGCATGAATTAATAAAGGAATCGATTTATTTATCTGGCGTATTTGCCGCGTTATACCAATCATGTTTTCCATTCCGTTTCCACAATTTGCACCAATAATTGTAGCACCGGCATCAATCATTTGCTGCACCATGTCGGCAGGTGTAAATCCCATCATGGTATGAAATTCGTTTTCTCCCGATTTTTCAAATGTCATAGTACAAATAATTTCGCAATCGGTATTTTGAGCTGCTGCTGTAACTGCAGCTTTTGCCTCGTCAATATCCGACATGGTTTCGATAACCAGAGCATCGGCACCACCATCGGCCAAAG
Source organism: uncultured Prolixibacteraceae bacterium (assembly GCA_964487645.1). Classification (GTDB taxonomy): domain Bacteria; phylum Bacteroidota; class Bacteroidia; order Bacteroidales; family Prolixibacteraceae; genus Roseimarinus. Next base: position 21,724 of record CAZARW010000020.1, on the reverse strand, counting down.
CAATTGCCTGATCTTTAAACGCACTGTATAATTCATCGAAAGTTACATCGCCCATAACCAGCATTTTACCGGTAGGCCCCATCGATCCTAGTACATGCTTATCAGCACCTGCTGCTTTACGCGATATTTCGGCTGCTGCTTTGTTTATTTCGTATACTTTATCGGCCAGGCCAAAATGCATCAGTTTAAACCGGGTACCTCCAAAGCTGTTGGTCTCAATCATATCCGAACCTGCGTCAATGTAACTCTGAGCTATTTGTAAAACCTTGTCGGGGTGCTCAATATTCCACAATTCGGGACATTCGCCAGCCTGCAATCCCATTTGTTGTAAAAAAGTACCCCAGGCTCCATCCGATACAAGCAACTTTCCTTCGTTTATTTCTTCCGACAATTTTTTCATTACTGTAATGTATTTTAATTTTATTTATTCAACTCCGACAATTATATTATATACACGTAATTCAACTCAAAAAGAAAACAATATTTATTATTCAAACATAAGAATAAAACTGTTTTTGGGAATCGCAATTGTACAAAGATTTAAAAATAACAAATATTAATGTATTTTTACTATTCTTAAACAATAACAAATTAAAATCTAATTAACTATTATGAAAAATCAACACTGGGAAAGCCTTGTTGCACTTGTAAAAGGAAAAAACACAAGCAAAGAAATACCTGTAGGTTTTATTATCGATAGCCCCTGGTTGCCAAACTGGTACGGCATTTCAATTCTCGATTATTTTTCGAACGACGAACTTTGGCTTAAAGCAAATTTAAAAGCATCGGAAACTTTCCCTGATGTTATGTTTTTACCGGGTTTTTGGAGCGAATTTGGTATGTGTACCGAGCCCTCGGCTTTTGGCGCTAAAACTGTTTTTTGGGAAAACGAATTTCCTTTTGCCGACAAAGTCATTCATACATCTGAAGATATTGACGAGCTTCAGGTTCCAAATCCAGCAACTGATGGTTTGTTGCCATTTATGTTGAACCGTTTAAAACTTGCCCGCCCAAAAATTGAAGAAGCAGGACAAAAAATCCGTTTTTCGGTTTCGCGGGGACCGCTTAATATTGCATCGTTTTTAATGGGAACTACCGAGCTTATGACAACTATGATGATGGAGCCCGAAAAAGTACACAAACTGATGCGCATTATTACTGATTTTTTGATTCAGTGGCATCAAATGCAAAAAGATGCTATACCAACAATTGACGGAATGCTTATGCTCGACGATATTGTAGGTTTTGTTGGCGAAGACGAGTTTGTTGAATTTGGACTCCCCTATCTGAAAGAAATTTACAGTGCCGAGCGTACAGTAAAGTTTTTCCACAACGACGCCGATTGCAGCATGTCGGTAAAATATTACCCCGAAATCGGAATCAATCTGTACAATCCCGGGCTCGATTTATCGATTTCCGAAATTCACGAAGCAACTAAAAATAAACTTGTTGTTCTTGGAAGCTTACCACCACGCGATGTACTGGCAGCATATACTCCCGACGAAGTTTATGCACAAACAAAGCAAATGATTGAACAAGTTAAAAATAAATCGATGTTGCTGGCTTCATGTGGTGGTGGCATGCCGCCAAAAGTGACTACCGAGAACATCAACTCGTTTATAAAAGCAGTAAAAGACTGTAAATTGTAATTTTTTTTATCAATATGTAAACTGTTTATTTTTTTTCCTGTCGTTAGTTTATAATTGCATTTTATGTAATTGTTGTTTGAAAATCGATACGAATAAAAAAATAAATTCAAATATTTTGCATATGAACAAAATTTACTCTTTTCACAAAAAAATCGGGTTAGTTGCAATAGCTGCACTTATGCTCATTACAGGTTGCACAAGCACCACTGTTATCCGATCGTACCCCGACGAAGCTGATTTATATTTAAATGGCGAATATGTAGGGCAAACTCCCTACGTAATGACAGATACTAAACCAATGTTTAGTTGCACTTCGGTTAGAATCGAAAAGGAGAGCTACCGACCCTTTTATTCATCAATTTGTCGTGACGAAGAGGCCGATGTAGGAGCAATTATTGGCGGACTAATTTTTTGGGTTCCGTTTGCATGGGCTTTAAAATATAAACCCGAACATGTATATAAACTCAATCCGCTTGAAGCTCCCGAAGTATCAAAAAGCACCAACGATGCTGAAAATCAAAATCAATCGGAAAGCGATAACGATTTTGATGTGCTGATTAAAGATGAATAATATACATCAATGCATAAAACAAGAGGCTGTCCCAAAAAAATTGAGGGACAGCCTCTTGTGTTTACTTACTGTATTTGTAATGATTATTTTAGTGCATCGCGATATCTATTGAATACTGTATCCCAATTAACTACGTTCCAAAAACTATCGATATAATCGGTTCGTTTGTTTTGATATTTTAAATAATAAG
>CAZARW010000020.1:0-19304 GCA_964487645.1 uncultured Prolixibacteraceae bacterium | reverse complement strand
CATGTTCCCATACATCGAGAGCAAGCAATGGAGTACCTTGTACCGTTGCATCATTCATTAAAGGGTTGTCTTGATTTGAAGTAGAACTAACAACTAATTTGCCATCGTTACTTAGCACAAGCCATGCCCATCCACTTCCAAAAACAGTAGCTGCAGCTTTCGAAAACTGCGCTTTAAAATCATCAACCGATCCAAAGTTCTCAATAAGCAATGTGCTCATCTCTTCCGAAAGATTACCTCCATCGGGCGACATGTTTTCCCAAAACAGCGAATGGTTGTAATATCCACCACCATTGTTTCTGATATTTTTATCGAGCGAACTGATTTTTGAAAATATTTCGGCCAGAGGCTGATTTTCATATTCAGTATCTTTTACTGCAGCTAAAAACTTTGTATAGTAGCCCCTGTGATGTTTATCGTAATGCAACTCCATGGTTTGAGCATCAATATAGGGTTCAAGGGCGTTATATGCGTATGGCAAATCGTTAAACTCATGTGTAACTGTCGACGACTGCGCACAGGCATTTGTCATAAACGCAAATAGAATACCTGTTAGAATTAAAATCCGGTGTTTCATAATTTTGTATTTTAATTTTTGTATTTGTTTTATTACTAACATTTAAACAACAAAATACAACAAAAGTTTAAAGATAAAATTTGCTTCAGACAGAAGCAATATTAAGCATATGTTTCATAAATCATAAAAAAGCACATCCTTATTTATAAAAAATCTAAATAAATTTAACCAACAAAAAAACTTTATTATTTTTGAAGGCTGAATTAAAAAAAAGGAATAGGTGTTAACGCTTAACAATATACAAACTGGAAGTACTCTGGTGGTCAAAAAAGTTAATGGCCGCAGCAGTTTCAAACGTCGTATTTCGGAAATGGGTTTTGTACCCGGCAAAGAAGTGTATGTTGTAAAAAATGCTCCGTTTCGCGATCCCATTGAATATCAGATTATGGGCTACAACATATCGTTGCGTCGAAGCGAAGCTGCTCTTATCGAAGTAGTTCCTATTGAAGAAGCAGATAATTTAATTGCAAAATACAACGGAACTCTTCAATTTGATAAAGCAAAGAAAAAAAAGGTTGAAAAAGAAAAAAAACTGCAGTTTTCGTTTGTAGGAAATCCCAATTCGGGAAAAACATCGTTGTACAATTCGTTAACCGGCAAACAAGAGCATGTAGGAAATTATTCGGGGGTTACTGTTGAATCAAAAAAAGCTAAAATTCATCATAACGGGTACACTCTGCAACTGATTGATTTGCCCGGGACATACTCGCTGTCGCCCAACTCACCCGATGAGCTTTTTGTTCGCGACTATTTATTAAAAGAGCACCCCGATGTTGTAATCAATGTAATCGATTCATCAAACCTTGAACGCAATTTATACCTTACTACGCAGCTTATCGACATGGACATACCCCTGGTATTGTCGTTAAACATGTACGACGAAATGGAAAAGAAAGGATGCAGCCTTGATCAGGAACAGTTTTCAAAAATTACCGGCATACCTACTATTTCAACCATTGGAACAAAACGCAAAGGTGTTGATGAATTAATGAACAAAGCCATTGAGGTAGCCGAAAACAATGATCCTGTTCAGCGACACATTCACATAAATTATGGCGAAGATTTAGAACAATCAATCAACGCAATTCAGAAAGAAATTTGGAAATCGCCCAATTATATCAGAGAGTTTTCGTCGCGTTACTTTGCATTGCGTTTGCTCGAGGATGATGCGCACACAAAAATGAACATCCGCTATTTGGATAATTTCGAGAATGTGCTTGAACGTGCACAACAAGAAATTGACCGATTATACTCGTTGCATAAAGAAAATCCGGCAACACTTATTACCAATGCGCGTTACGGTTTTATAAACGGAGCACTTAAAGAAACACTATGCTCAAACAAAAATAAAAAGGAAAAATCGGTTTCAGAAAAAATTGACAATATCCTGACCGGCAAATATTCGGGATTTCCGATTTTCATTTTGCTTCTATGGATCATGTTTCAGTCAACTTTTATGCTCGGACAATATCCGGCCGAATGGCTCGAAGCTGGCGTATCGTATTTAGGAAACCTTGCCGGACAACTATTAAGCCCCGGGCCTGCGCGCGATTTAATTATCGACGGAATTTTTGGAGGCGTAGGTGGCGTACTGGTATTTTTACCAAATATTGTGATTCTATTTTTCTTTATCTCGCTAATGGAAGACACGGGATATATGTCGAGGGTGGCATTTATAATGGATAAACTCATGCATTTAATTGGCTTGCACGGAAAATCATTCATTCCATTAATTATGGGTTTTGGATGTAATGTGCCGGCAATAATGGCCACACGTACACTCGAAAATCGCAACGACAGGCTATTAACAATGCTTATTATCCCGTTTATGTCGTGCAGTGCTCGTTTGCCTGTTTATATACTCATTGCCGGTGCCATTTTTCCACACAATGCCGGTACTGTAATATTTAGCTTATACATGGGCGGAATACTAATTTCAATTATTACTGCCCTATTTCTGAAAAAAACAATGTTCAGAGCAAAAGAGGCTCCATTTGTAATGGAACTGCCACCATACCGCGTGCCTACTTTAAAATCAACGTTACGTCACATGTGGACAAAAGCACGCGAATACCTTAAAAAAATGGGAGGTGTTATCCTTTGGGCTTCTATTATTGTGTGGTTCTTGAGCTATTTCCCCCGCAATTCTGAAAACACTGAACCTCTTCAAAAGCAACTTTCGCAAATCGAAATGCAAAAACATTTGCTTGCAGAAAATAACAACACCGAAAAAAACATTGCCTTAACGGATAGCCTTAATGTTATTGAAAATAAAGTATCGTTAAAACTTAACGAACAACAGCAATACAATTCATACTTAGGCCAAATTGGACGTTTTATTGAACCGGTAATCAGGCCTTTGGGCTTTGACTGGAAAATTGGAGTTAGTTTAGTTTCGGGAATTATTGCAAAAGAAATTGTTATTAGCACGATGGGAGTTTTATATTCCGAACCCGACGAAGGATCCTTAAGACAGTCACTCCAAAAACAAAAGTACGATTCGGGGAAATTAAAAGGCCAAAAAATATATACCCCCGATACAACCCTTGCACTGCTTGTATTTGTGCTTATTTACGTGCCCTGTATTGCAGTAATTGCTGCCATACGAAAAGAATCGGGAAAATGGAAATGGGCAATTTTCAACATAATTTATGCAACTTCACTGGCATGGATTGTTGCACTGAGTGTTTCAAAAATTGCTGCCTTATTTTTATAAGACCAATGCTTTACACTATTTTTGCACCTCAATGAAGAAACAAAAAAACACAAACCCCGAGTTATTACTCCCGGTTGGAAATACCGAAGCTTTTTATGCTGCATTAAAAGCAAAAGCCGATGCAATTTATCTTGGATTACGTAATTTTAATGCCCGTGCTCGTGCAACCAATTTTACTCCTTGGCAAGCTGCAGCAATGATTAAAGAAGCTCATCAAAACAACACCAAAGTATACATTACTTTAAATACCGTTATTCGTAATAACGAACTGAATTCGCTTATCGATACATTGTTTGTTTTGTCGAAATTAAAACCCGACGCTGTAATTATTCAAGACTGGGGTGTTTACTTTCTTATAAAAAAATATTTCCCCACGCTGCATATTCATGCTAGTACGCAAATGGCAAACCATAATTCTGTTGGTGTCGATTATTCGGCAAAAATGGGTATTGAACGGGTTGTTCTGGCTCGCGAACTCACAATGCCTGAACTCGAAATTATTGCAAAAAATAAAAAAACCGAACTTGAATTGTTTGTTCACGGAGCTTTATGCTACTCATTTTCGGGCATGTGCTTATTTAGCAGTTTTTTAGGAGGCATGGGAGCAAACCGCGGTAATTGCACCCAACCTTGCCGACGCATTTATAAACAAAACAATTCCGAAGAATATTTTTTTAGTCTAAAAGACAACCAGCTTATTCAACATATTCCAAAACTGAAAGAACTGAATATTGATTCGCTCAAAATTGAAGGCAGGTTAAAACCTGCTGAATATGTTTACAGAGTAGCAAATGCATACAAAAAAGCACTCGAAAACGACCAGGCTATACCCGCATCCGAAAATGAACTGAAGCTTGATTTGGGACGCGAAAAAACCGAATACTTTTTCGGAAAACAAGTATCTGATGCAATTACTCAATCGGCCAATACAGGGTTTTTACTGGGGCATGTAACAAATATCGAAAACAAGCAAATTACTTTTACAAGCAACATCCCTCCCGAAAATAACAGCCGCTTGCGTTTCAGAAACAAAAAATCGGACAAGCAAATTGTTCTTAAAATTGAATCGTTTGAAAAAAATTCGCAAAATAATTCCTATTCTTTTGAAACAACTAACGATCAAATAACATCCGACGATGAGGTTTATCTGGCAGGGCAAAAAATAAAACTCCAATCGAAAATAAAAACCGATAATGTAAAAATTATCGATCGTGCTCCCCGCTCGCTTGTTGCAAAAGCGCTAAACAACTTAAAATCAAAAAATACTTACAAAAAAAAGATTAGTATTTTTTTACGAATCGACAGTATTCAATGGATGCGAAAAATCCGATTTGAAAATTACAATTCGGTACTGCTAAATTTTTCTATCACCGAACTTAAAATCTTCGACCCAAAGCTTCCGTTTATTCAAAAAAACAAGAATAAAATATGGATCGAACTCCCAAAATTTATTGCCGAAAAAAACATTAATCAGTATAAAGAAATACTGAAAAAACTGATGCAGAACAAAATTGTAAATTTTTCAATAAGCCACTTATCGCAAAAAGAATTATTGCCTGATAATGCACGTTTTATGTGCAACGAAAATGTTTATACATTTAACGATGCAGCTATTGCTCACATAAAAAACCAAGGAGCATGCTCTTATATTTATCCTCTCGAAAACGACATTGTAAATTTTGCAAACGGAAACCAACGCGATGGCATTGTTCCTGTGTATTTTTACCCACATTTGTTTTTTTCGCGTATGCCGGTAAATATGAAAAACAATGTCGAGTTTACCGATAAAACAGGCGAAACATTTACTAAAATTGTACGCGATGGAGTAAGTATTGTACTCCCAAAAAATCCGGTTTCGCTTACTCAGTACAAAAACAAACTCGAAAAATATGGCTATACAAATTATTTAATCGATTTAAGCCATACACTTCCATCAAAAAACACACCCGAAACAATTAAAAAACGTTTATTAAAATCAGAACAAATTCAACCTTCATCAAATTTCAATTTTAAACGCGAAATGAAATAAAAAAAAGCAATTTGACTTAATTGCTATTCAAAATTAAATACTTAAATTAACACATGAATTATTACAATTTTTGAATAACAGGGTGAGATTTAAATACAGAAATAAACTATTATTCTCTGTTTTAATGTTGATATTGGTTTTTAACGACATTCAACCAGTTTGGGCAAATACAAATGTTTTGATCCCAAATTATTCGACAAACCAAGCATTAACACAACAGAGAATCTCCGCAAACTATGTTGACAAACTAACACAACATTACGGCAGAGCTATATTGAATTTTACCAGCCATTCAAATACATCTATTTTCGGTTTAACTGCCATTAATACAACAACTACATCAAAAAACCAATTCAGCAATAACACACATCAAGCAAGCAATACTGTTGCACAATACAAAAACAACGATATTGAAATATCATCAATTTATATTCACAATAAAAAACACACACCTCAATTCATTACAGAAAAATCGCTTAAGCAAAACGAAAACTATATTACCATTGAATATACCGCAAAAAATCCCCTTCAGGATAACAAACAATACTATCAATCACGCTTATTAGGAATTGATACACAATGGCAAAACCAGGGCAACAAAAATTCGGTAACATACACCAACCTGCCTCCCAAAAACTACACATTTGAGATCCGCATAGCCAATAAAAACGGCCAATACAGCCAAACGGCCACCTTACCATTCAGTGTACTAAAACCATTATATAAAAAAATATGGTTTAAAATACTCATTATGGTTCTTACTATTGCGTTTGTGTCGTTAGGAGTTATACAAATACGGAAGCAACAAATAAAACTCCAAAAAGAAATATCGGAACGTACCCGAAAACTTGAAATTGCATACAAAGAACTGCTTAATAAGAATACAAAAATCAGAGAACAAAACCGCCAAATTGAACGTCACCACTCCGACCTTGAACAAAAAGTAGCCGAACGCACTCAAGCTCTCGAAATAGCAAAGCAAAAAGCCGAAGAATCCGACAAACTTAAATCATCGTTTTTAGCGAATATGAGCCACGAAATCCGTACTCCTCTTAATGCAATCAGTGGATTTTCGGCTCTTATCAGTAGCGATTTTTATTCTCAAGAGCGTAAAGAAAAATACGTTAATATCATAAAATCAAATATTTCATCATTATTAAAATTGGTTGAAGACATTCTCGATATTTCGAAAATTGAAGCCGGACAATTAACCATCGAAAAAGAGTTTTTCAATGTAAATGCAACAATTTCGGATATTTACGAAACCTTTTCCGAAAAAATAAAAAACCTCAGAGGAGATGCACTTACTCTTCGATGCAACAATTTACCCTCACCCGAAACAATTATTTTTAATTCCGATCAGATCAGAATTCGACAAATTATAGGAAACTTAATGAGTAATGCAATCAAGTTTACTCACGAAGGCAGCATCGAACTTGGATATGAAATTAAAGAAAAAAGCATACTTTTTTGGATTAAAGATACCGGCATTGGAATAAAAAAATCCGACATCGATTCGATATTTAACCGCTTTATTAAAATTGAAGAACGAAACACATCGCACCGGGGAACCGGCTTAGGCCTAAGTATTTCAAAAAGCCTTACAAAAATGCTCAACGGCAACATTTGGGTCGAATCAACCATTAACAAAGGTTCGTGTTTTTATGTCGAAATTCCGGGCGAAATCATTATCGACAACGAACAAGTTTTACCAAAAAAAGAAAAATTTTCGGGCAACCTTAATCTCAACAACAAACTCATTTTGGTTATCGAAGATGAAAAATCAAACTTTGCACTAATTCAATCGTACTTATCAACTACCAACGCCAGCATTATTTGGGCAAACGATGGAAAAACCGGAATCGATTATTCCCAAAAACGCACTTTCGACCTGATACTTCTCGACATAAGGCTGCCCGATATAAGCGGTTACAAAGTTTTTGAAAAACTGCAAAGTATGTCTCCAAACGTACCTGTAATTGCTCAAACAGCATACGCAACACACGAAGATCGAATAAAATTATCGTCGTTCGGATTTGCAAATTTTTTGATCAAACCCTACACAAAAATCGAGCTGCTCGAAAAAATTGCCGATGTGTTGATTAATAAAATAAAAACCTGAAAATTCATTTGAGGATCTTTCAATTCAAAATCCGTAACTTTAAAAATTAACACTGATATTTTTGTGTTTATGTTTATATTGAATATTTTATATCAGTATATCGAAAAAACAATAGAACAACATCACAAATGAAAATTGGCATACTTCGCGAAAACGAAAAAACAAACGAAAAAAGAGTTCCAATAACCCCGGTTGTTGCACACAGTCTTTTATCGGATTACCGGATATCAATAAAAATTCAACCCGCAAAAAACAGGGCCTTTACCGATAACGAATACCGCTTTGCGGGTATTGATGTATGCGAAGATCTGAGCGATTGTAATGTAATTATGGGAATAAAACAACCCGATGCAAGTCACTTAATTGCCGAAAAAACATATATGTTTTTTGCACATGTTGCAAAAAAGCAAGCCAACAACCAAAAGTATTTTTCGCAATTAAGTAAAAACAACATCACACTTATTGATTACGAATACCTAACCGACACAGCGGGAAAAAGACTTATATCGTTTGGAAATATTGCCGGCATAATCGGGACATATTATTTAATTGATATGCTCACACACCGTTTCGATCAAAACAGACTCCCATCGCCAACAAGTTTTCAAAGTACATTACAACTAATTCAACAACTCAATAAAGTTGTTTTCCCCAAATGCAAAATTTTGATATCGGGCAATGGCAATGTTGCAACAGGCGCAATAAATACACTCAACACCATTGGCTTACAGCAAGTGAGCCCTCATGAATTTATTACGCAAAGTTTTGAAAAACCAATTTTTTGCAATCTCAAAACCAGCGATTATATTGTAAAAAAAACCGATTCGGGAGGATATAAATCGCTTTTTAAAAAGAAACAAAAAACCGAGGTTGAATTAAATAAATACACACAAAAAGCCGATGGATATATTGCTGCACATAATTGGAACCCCGAATATTCGGTGTATTTATCGGTAAACGATTTATTAGCAAAACATTCGAAACTTAAATGCATTGCCGACATTACCTGTGACATAAATGGCTCTATTGAATCGACCCGTCACGAAACAACATTTGATGCACCTTATTTTGATTTTAATCCCCAAAAAAACAGTATTGAACTACCCTTTAGCTCAAACAAAAACATTAACGTTATGGCAATTGGCAACCTGCCGTCGGCATTACCTCGCGAGGCATCGAGTGATTTTGCCAATAAACTATCACAAACAGTTATATCAAAGCTAATTGAAAATCCCAACGACAATCTTTTTACAAATGCAACAATCTTAAACAAAGGAAAACTTTCTGAAAAATTTATATATTTAAATGATTATTTACTAAAAGAATAAATAAATATGACTCATATACTCGTTGCTCTTGCTCCCGGATTTGAAGAAATGGAGGCAGTAATTCCAATTGATGTTTGGAAACGTGCCGCATTTGATGTTACGAGCATATCGGTAAATAACTCAAAAAATGTTGAAGGAGCCCACAACATTACTGTAATTGCCGATAAACTAATAAGCGAAATAAATTTTGATCAAAGCGACATGATTTTTTTACCCGGAGGAATGCCGGGTGCTCAAAACCTCGACAATTGCCAACAGCTTAAAAAAGCCTTAATTGATTTTGACAAACAGAAAAAAACTTTGGGTGCAATATGTGCAGCTCCAATGGTACTTGGCCATTGCAACATTTTGAATCAAAAAAAAGCAACATGCTTCCCCGGATTCGAAAACGAATTATACGGTGCTGTATATACAGGTGCAAATGTTCAAACTCACCAACACATTATTACCGCTAAAGGAGCCGGAATTGCAATGCAATTTGCTCTTGAAGTTGTGGCGCATTTTAATGGCTCCGATTTTGCTAACAACCTGGCGAAAAAAATGCTGGTTAAATAAATTTTTATTCAACTTTTTTCATATTTTCTAAATGCAGCTCAAGCGCCTTAACCGATATGTTGATTTCCCAGGCCGACATCCCCAACGAAATGATTAGCAAAAGCAAACCAATTCCAAATACCCACGATGCACTTACCGGTAAATTAATATAGATCAAAAACATTGATGCAACACAAAAAAACAAACTCATAACACCAAGCAATTGCATCGAACGGGTTAAGTATAAACGTTTGCGCAAATTTTTAATTTGTGCAAGCAACACACTGTTGGGATTTTGCTTAAACTTTTCGTACAAATTACGCACCAACTGTGCATACCCCAAAAACCGGTTAGTGTATGCCAGTAAAATTAACGACACTGCCGAAAACAACAGCGCCGGTGTTGTTAATGTTAATGTTTCCATAGTAAGAATATTTATTGTATGAAACGAAAAACCACATGCAAAGTTTTTCAATGCACGCATTTCTTTTTAAAGGCAACAAAAACAAGCAATTATTGATTTTAATCATTAATAATCATAAATTAACTTGATGTATATCATAGAACATAAACAATAAATTACTTTTGCACGCTGATTTTTCAATATTAACACATCGATCTAAAAACATGAAAAAGACAAAAATTGTTGCCACTATCTCGGATTGGAAATGTGAACCCGAATATTTGCAAGCTTTATACAACAACGGGATGAATGTAGCCCGCATGAACACTGCTCATATAAATCGCGAAGGAGCTACAAAAATCATGAACAATGTACGAAACGTTTCAGAAAAAATTGCATTGCTTATCGATACAAAAGGCCCCGAAGTGCGAATTATTCATTTAGCACAAAACCTCGATGTAAACTATGGCGATAAAATTACAGTTAGCGGTAATTTAAACCAAAAAGCCGATATCTATGTGAATTACCCGCTTTTTGCAAATGAAATTCAGCCGGGAGCAAAACTTTTGATTGACGATGGCGAAATTGAGCTTGAGGTAAAATCAAAACACAACGATATTTTAATTACCGAGGTTACCAATAACGGAATTATTAAAGACCGCAAAAGCATTAATGTTCCGGGAGTTAGCATAAACCTCCCCTCGTTAACCGAAAAAGATATCGACTTTATTCATTTTGCGATCGAAAACAATATCGAATTTATTGCCCATTCGTTTGTCCGAAACAAACAAGATGTACTCGATATTCAAAAAATTCTTGATAAACACAACAGCCCGATAAAAATTATCGCAAAAATTGAGAATCAAGAAGGAGTTGATAAAATTGACGAAATACTCGATCATGCCTACGGAGTAATGATTGCACGCGGCGATTTAGGAATTGAAATTGCTGCCGAAAAAATTCCGCCACTGGCTCGAAAACTCATAAAAAAATGTGTAGAGCGCAAACGCCCAGTAATTATGGCAACACAAATGCTCCATACAATGATTGAAAACCCAAGACCAACACGTGCCGAAATTAGCGATATTGCAAATGCTGTATACAATCGCTGCGATGCAATTATGTTGAGCGGCGAGACGGCTTACGGGAAATACGGGATTGAAGCGGTACAAACAATGAGCAAAGTTGCTTCCGAAGTTGAAAAAAATAAAGACCGACGTAACGACATCAACCCTCCGGTAAACTTTAATACTTCGACATTTTTGGCCGAAAAAGCCATCGAAGCCACTCTCGAAATGAATATTTCGGCAATTGTTACCGACACACTCTCGGGAAACAATGCACGGCATATTTCAGCATTTAGAAGCGATGTACCTGTGTTTGCAAAATGCTATAAACCCCGGGTTATGTGCGAACTGGCTCTCTCGTACGGAATTACGGCATCGACCATTGAACCCGAAAAAAATCGCGACGACACAATTCGTGCTTGTCTCAAAAGCCTGGTAAACGACAAATGCATTGCCCAAAACGACACAATTGTTTATGTTGGAAGCAGTTATGGAATCAGAGGCATGGCTTCGTTTCTCGAAATTATTGATGTGAAAATTGGAATTCAACCAAAAACCAAGGATAATTTAAACGATGTTGTTGGGCCAATGGATATTTAATGATTCATTTAAACAATACAAGTATAAAGTCAAAATTCAAGAGAATCATACCTAATCAAAACAGGTATATTCTCTTTTTTTATGCTTGATTTTTTGATCTGAAATCAAACGGTAAATCAATATGAAATACCGATCCGTTTCCGGGTTCAGTCTCAACCCAAATTTTTCCTTGATGATAATCAACAAATTCTTTACAAATAACCAGCCCCAAACCTGTACCTTTTTCGTTTTGCGTTCCTCGCTGTGTACTTTGCGAATCAACATCAAAAATATGCTTTAACACATCTTTTTTTATCCCTATTCCTGTATCGGCTACCGAAATGCGAAAAACCGAATCCAAAACCCCGGCTGTAATCGTAACACTTCCTCCTACAGGAGTAAATTTTATACCATTATTGATAATGTTCCGAAATATTGTTTCGAGCATATATGAATCGGCGTAAACCTTTGTTTTCACATCAAAAGTATTGTTAATTATAATTTGTTTTTTGCCGGCTACAGGCAATAAAGCATGCACAGCACTTGCTACAACCTTTTCGGGTTCGATCATCTTGGGCGAAAAAAGGATATTGTTGGTTTGAGCCCGGCTCCACTCAAGCAAATTTTCGAGCAAATTGTTTAATTGTACACACGAACTGTAAATATCACTGGCATATCCAATTTTTTCATCATCATTTAATGCATTAAATCGTGTATGAAGCAAAAACGATAAACCCGAAATATTGTGCAAGGGGCTTCGTAAATCGTGGGCTAATATTGAGAAAAACCGGTTTTTCGAATTGTTTGATAATACCAAATCGTGACGCGATTGCTCCAGCTTTTTGTTAATTGCACGTATTTGAGCATTCATATTAATCAGTTTATGATTCTGCTCTTCGATTTTTGAATTTTTTGACAACAATATTTTATTTGTCTTACTCTTTTGCCTGAACAGCAAAACGATAATGTATACAATAATAATGAGCAATATTGCTGTAGTAACAGCAACCTGCTTCTCTCGTATATTTTTATTAAGAAGCAATCGGTTTTTTGCCTTTTCGGCTTTTAAAAACTGAATTTCATTTTCTTTCTGAATAACTTCAATATCGGATAACAGCTTATTGAGTTTTTCTTGATTCTGAAGCGCCAAAATACTGTCTTTCAAATCATAGTGCTTATTACTATAAACAAATGCCTGCTGATAATTTTTATTAAATTCTTCAATCTTTACAAGTTCCTCATAAGCCGACAACAAGATGTTATTAAATCGATACTCTTTCGATATATCAACAACCGTGTAAATACTCTCACGCGCTTCGTCAAACCTGTATGTATTGGCAAATACCGAAGCAATTCCAAGTTTCGACACAGCAACACCACGCATATATCCTACCCGCTCAAACTCGCTTAACGACATATCATAAAAATATATTGCCGAATCAAAAAGCCCATAATAATCATATAGTGCCCCCATATTATTCAACACATGGGCATTATGATAATTATCGCCTAATTGTGAAAAAATTGAGTTAGCTTGTTTGTAATTTTTTAAAGCATCGCTAAATTTTTCTCCAAATTTGTAACTCGTCCCTAAAATATTGTAAATCGTGGCTAAATTAACCGAATCGTTAAGTTGAGTTGCAAGGGTTATTGCTTCGGGGGCATAATCAAAAACAAGCTCGTGAATATTTGGCAAATTACTGAGCGACATCATATTTATTATCGCATTCAGCTTTTCAGGAAGCATATCAACGCTTGTATAATCAAGCTCATCAACAAAATTAATTATATCTAAAAACTCCGTAAGAGCTTTCTCATTCAAATTTTCGAAACTGTATAACAATCCTATTGTATTTTTGGAGCATAAATACAGTGAACTGTCACCACTTGCCAACAAATATGGCATTACTTTTATATAATTACCTAAAGCCTGATCGTATTCTTGATTGTAATAATAATAATCCGAAAGCAAATACTGAAGTCTGGTCCATGCAACAATATTTTGCTGTTTCGAACAAAGATTCAGCCCCGAATCAATGAGTTCTTTTGCTTCCGAAAGCTTCATTTGTCCCAATAACTCAGCGCTTTGATATATCAAATTGGTAGGATTTACCTGCATGTTTTCTTTTGATGCAGATGTTTCGTTTTTCCCAAACAAAAAACACTGAACAAATAAAAAGATTAATAGAAAAAAATACCGCTTACCTATCATCGTTTATTTTTCATTTTTCATTTCCGAAAATAATAAAATTGTAATAATCAACACTAAACATCTCAATATTTTATTTTTCAAATTACTCCTTCACCTCACAAAAGCAAAACAAAACACTAAAACATGAAAACAAATCATTGTTGTCAGGCAAATGACAAAAAGCATTAAAATTGATTGAAGATCCAGCAAATCACTAACTGTCAGATTGGCTCTGTTAATCATACATTCAACAATACAATAAGATTTGTTACCCATAAGTATTTTGTGAATTTTTATAGTTCATCAAATTCCATTATTTTTGAGAGAATTAATTAAAAAACAAATAACAATATGGATTTTAAAGAACTTGTAAACATCCGATATTCAGTACGTAAATATTCTAACAAAGCAATTGACTCTAAAACGCTTGAATGTATTTTGGAAAGTGCCCGAAAAGCTCCGTCGGCTGTCAATTTACAACCATACAAAATATACGTTATACAATCGGATTCTATGCTTAAAAAAATCAAAGATTGTTATCATCGCGATTGGTTTAAACTGGCTCCTTTAGTTTTGGTAATTACCGGATTACACAATGAAGCATGGAAACGAAAAGCGGACAATAAAGATCATACCGACATTGATGCAGCAATTTTAATTGACCATATTACTTTGCAGGCAGCCGATTTGGGACTGGGCTCTTGTTGGGTTTGCAATTTTGATACCCGGGCAGTTTCAAATTTGCTTGAACTAAACAGCAACGAAGAACCAATTGCACTTTTGCCTCTGGGATATCCCAATGATGATAATATTCCTTCAAAAAAACGCAAAGAGATCAACGATATCGTTATTTGGAAATAATTGTTTATTGAATCAGAAATTGAACTTTACATAAGAAATACTAACACATTATCTTTTGTTACAAACGGTATAAAAAAAACCGCGGGAACCACCCCGCGGTTAACCTTAACCAAACTAACAAAACCAAACCTTATGAACTAAAAAAGTTCATAATAAACGATATTGCCTATGCAATACCATTTAATTGTAATACAATTTCGCACTTTATAAAACCAAAATCAATACATTTCATGTTTTTTTTTTCATAACTATGATTTTTCTGTAATTATCATGCAATCAACAAATCAATTTCTATTTTAAGAAAATAAAAAAATACTTGTTTTATTAAAACAAACACGTCCCTTGTATTTATACATTGTGTGCAGCACACTTAATTATTTAAGCACGTTTAACATGCTTCAAGTGCAAACAAAGCATTAATACAAATATATTACACCGTTAAAATTACCCGATTATGCCTCGAATCCGGTGCTTAATTTTCCGCCTCACATGAGTTGTTATTTTGCTCAAAGGACTGTGCTCAAACTTTTTCACATATTCGCTAATCGGAACCGCAAGATTATCGGGATTATTGTCAACCCATGCACATACCGAATCGTATTGCTCTTTTTGCCTGTCAAAATTCAAAAACGGAAAATCAGCATCCATTGCGGGTTTACATATATAAATGTTTTCGGCAATTGTATTTGTTTCGCACCATTTATAAAAACGTTTTACAAAAGTATCGAATCCATTTTGCGAAATCATATCTAAAAATAAACGTAAAACACGCAACTGCTTTAAATTAACAGCTATCGACCTGGTGGCCGGCAGCAAATGTTTTAGCTCATCAAAATCATCGTCTGATATTTGTCGTTTTGGTGATATAATATATAAGTTGTCGAACGAATCGTTTTGTCGCAAATATTTTTTTAAATAAAATTCAAAACGCTTAAAAGATCCTGCAGTACCGCCATCGGCAAAGCTACCACGTAAAAAACGTTTGTGTTTTTTCTCCTGTTTTCGGATTACCTGATCAGGAAAAATCAGAGGAATTGCCGATGTTGCCATCAGCAAATCGAGCACATCAACACAACGGTGCCTGTTAAAAAAATTTGATGCCCACACAGTTGTTAAACGCCTGTACGAAAAAGCCAAAATAAACGATACAAACGAAAAATCACTCATTGTACTAATTGAAGCTTTTTTAAGAAATTCCTCAAGAGTGATTCGCAAGGGGCCTGTGTTTACCGGAATAAAACGTTCTTTATGATAAACGTTATTTGTTGTAATTTTAAAAAGAAGATTTTCTTTAAAGTCTTTCTCCCACGATAAATTATCTTTTGCTCGAAAACAAGCATTAATTGCACCAATATTTAATGCGCCTGAACTAAAACCGGCCAGTACTGTATTTTTACTGTCGATATGTAAGTCTTTATACTCAATAAGTTTATCGAGTATTGCAACCTCTTGCGAAATACGGGCAGCAGCCCCGGTTAAAAACAGTAAATTTTTCATGTGTAAACTGTTTATTTTTACCTATTTTATTAATTATGTAAAAATTACAAAAAAACACCGAACATTTTTCGCAAATATCAATCATTTTGTTTTATAAATTATACAAATCAATAAAAACAATTGTTTTGGTATGTTAACAAATGATCTTGTACAATACAAGCTTTATTTTATCTTTGAATACAAAAGAATCCAATCCACACGAATGCTGTTTTATTTAATAAAAATGTACTGATGAAACGAATTATAAAAGCTTTGTCGTCGCCATTACTTATGGCATTTTTACTTGTTTTACTGATAGTAACATTAGCAGCAGCTACATTTATCGAAAACGATTTTGGAACACAAAGTGCACGATTAAAAGTATACAATGCTTTGTGGTTTGAGATTTTATTATTGCTAATAGCAATAAACTTATTATGCCGTATTGTTTATCTGAAACTTTATCGGATAAACAAAATGCCTGTGTTTCTTTTCCATTTTGCATTTATTGTAATGCTCTCAGGATCGGCACTTACCCGGTATTACGGCATCGAAGGAAATATGCATATACGCGAAGGGCAATCATCAAAAACAATCACAACATACCAGAAACAAATATCGATACGAGCATACTCACAAACCGACAGTTTGCACTACACCTTTGCCAGCAACATCGAAAACCGACAACCATTTAGCGAAACATTTACTTTCGATGGTAAACAATATTCCATTAAACTCAATCGGTTTTACCAACATGCGCTTCCTGTACCTGCAAAAACCACTAATGGTAAGGCCATTGTCGGCTTTTTCCTTTCGGGGAAAAATTATCAAGGCAAAAAATTGATTCAAAACAACGAAATCATAACCATTAACGACATATCAATTGCTCTAAACCACAATCAAAAAGCCGACATCAACCTCAGTACATTATACGATTCGCTGTACATACAAAGCAACAATACAATAAGTGTAAGCACAATGCAAAACGACAGCACTCACTTACTCAGCAATCAAAAACATGTAATTGAACCACGTAAAATATACCATATTTCAGGCTACAGTTTTGTTGTTTACGATTTTATTCCATCAGGAGAAATCATTCCACAAACACAAATTGCCGATAATATGTCGCAAGGAATGCAAGCAATGGTATTTTCAATTTCGGGTTCAGATCAAAATACACAGCTTACACTTTGGGAGAATCAATGGAATAAGCAATCGGCAAATGCCAAAATTAATAACATGAACATTGAAGTTGCATACGGAAACCATACAATTAAAGTTCCTTTTGCTCTCCATCTCGACGATTTTGTTATTGAACGCTACCCCGGCTCAATGAGTCCTTCGTCGTTCTCGAGCTACGTACAAATTATTGAACCGAATAAACCACCCAAAGCTTATCACATATATATGAATAATATTTTAAAACTCAACGGTTATCGTTTCTTTCAATCGTCGTACGACGATGACGAAAAAGGCACTATATTATCGGTAAACTACGATCCCTGGGGCACACGAATTACATATCTAAGCTATATTTTGCTTGTACTTGGAATTGTTTTATCGATGCTTAATCCGAAAAGTTTTTTCCGAAAAACTGAAATTCACGGAAAAATATTTTTTGCCTTACTGTGTTTTTCTGTTTTCGTCCCCTCAACTGTATTTGCAAACCAATCGCAACATATAAGTGTAGACAAACAACATGCACAAAAATTTAGTAAATTACTGATTCAAAATAACCGTGGCCGTACCGAACCCGTCAACTCGTTTGCCTGGGATATAGTTCGAAAAATTTCGCGCCGTGAAAATGTTTTAGGCTTAACTCCTTCTCAACTTTTTCTTGAGATGAACCTAAACCCCGAATATTGGGCAACACAGCCAATTATTCGAGTTAAGAATGACGAAATTCAAAAGATTCTTGGAATAAATACATCGTATGCTGCTTATACCGATTTTGTATTACCCAACGGAGCTTACACATTACGAACTTCGGTACAAAATGCCTACGCCAAAGCACCGGCTCAACGAAATAAATTTGATAAAGCTATAATCAAAACCGATGAAAAAGTGAATATTTGCTATGCTGTTTTCAATGGCGATTATTTGAGAATAATACCCGACAAAAATAGCGACAATATGCGCTGGCATACTGCTGCTCAAATAAAAAAGATAAATACACAAATTAACGATTCAACAAATGCACATACACAAATCAATCGGTATTTTGATTTATTAATTGAAGCAAAAAATACCGGAGATTATAGCGGTGCAAATACAATACTCAATTCAATAAAACAATATCAACGAGACAATGCCGGTTATACACTTCCTTCGCCGGAAAAAATTAGCATTGAAGTATTTTATAACAAAATCAATCCTTTCAAAAAATTGTTTCCATTTTATTTTTTGTTCGGAATTATTCATCTTTTTATTCTCATCAGCTTTATTTCATCAGGAAAAAAAACACCACAAATCATCAATAAAATATTTCTTGCTATAGTTGTTGTTGGATTTATTACACACTCCGCAGGCATAGGCTCACGATGGTATATTTCGGGGTATGTACCACTAAGTAACGGTTACGAAACCATGGTATTTATTTCGTGGATTACAATTTTGGCCGGTTTTATATTTTCTAAACGCTCAAACTTTGTATTAAGTGCAACAGTTACATTAGGCGGATTAACACTAATGGTTGCCAACTTAAGCTTTATGGATCCGGTAATAACCAACTTAGTACCGGTTTTGCAATCATACTGGCTTACTATACATGTATCGGTAATTACTGCAAGCTATGGGTTTCTTGCACTGGGGGCTATTTTGGGTACAATTAATTTAGTGTTGATTCTGCTACACACTAAAAATAATCACATACAAATTAGTGAAACAATTAGCGAACTGACTATTATCAATCAAAAATCGCTGATTCTGGGATTATACATGCTTACAATAGGTGCATTTTTAGGGGCAGTATGGGCAAACGAATCGTGGGGACGTTATTGGGGATGGGATCCTAAAGAAACCTGGTCGCTGATATCAATTATAGTATACACTCTTGTAACCCATGCACGCTTAATTCCCGGAGCAAAAGGAGTTTTTACATACAATGTACTTTCAGTATGGGCATTTAGTTCAATATTAATGACCTACTTTGGAGTAAATTACTATTTATCAGGCCTGCACTCGTATGTCGGCGGTGATCCGGTACCTATTCCAAATTTTGTATACGTTACCGTAAGTGCTTTTGTTATTCTCAGTGTATGGGCCGAAGTTAAATACCGAAAAATTGTAAAATTACAAGCGGGTGATCCAACATAATCAAATAAAAAAAGTTACCTCATCACTAAGGTAACCTTTGTTTTATTTGAGCCGAATGTCAGATTCGAACTGACGACCCCGAGATTACAAATCACGTGCTCTG